>NZ_KI914954.1:132689-149871 GCF_000520575.1 Arthrobacter sp. I3 | reverse complement strand
CCTGGGGGGTCCGGCCCGTCCACTCTTTGAGAGCCGCGAGAGCTTTCTAGCAGAGGGCCCCGTCCGCCTTCACGGCAAGGACGGGCCGGTCGGCCTGCATGAGGATGCGCTGGGCGTGGCTGCCCAGGATGAATTTGCCGACCTGTGAGCGGTGCCGCAGGCCAATGACAATCAGGGATGCGTTGACCTCGCGGGCGACGTCCAGGAATTCATCGGCGAGGTCGTCACGGTACGGCGGCTGGATCACCGTTGCCCTGATTCCGGCCTCCGTGGCCCGGCGGCCGGCCTCCTCCAGGATGTCGGAGCCGGCAACGGCTTTGTCTACCAGGGCGCCTTCGCGGGCGGAGTTGACGATCACCAGGTCTTCGTTCCTGAGCATGGCTTCGGCAATGCCGGCGGTCAGCGCGGCCTCCCCTGCCGGTGTGGGGACGAATCCGACGATGATGCTCATACCTTCTCCTTGATTTTCGTGGTGATGGGCTGTTCGCTTGGCGCCGTCGTCCACTTCGCCAGGAGAGTCCGGATGCCCGGGAGCACGGCTACCAGGACGAACACGATGAGCAGCGTCGCGGAGATGGGGCGGGTGAAGAAGCCCGTGGGCTTCGGCAATGCCGGCGGTCAGCGCGGCCTCCCCTGCCGGTGTGGGGACGAATCCGACGATGATGCTCATACCTTCTCCTTGATTTTCGTGGTGATGGGCTGTTCGCTTGGCGCCGTCGTCCACTTCGCCAGGAGAGTCCGGATGCCCGGGAGCACGGCTACCAGGACGAACACGATGAGCAGCGTCGCGGAGATGGGGCGGGTGAAGAAGCCCGTGGGATCGCCGCCGAACACGAGAAGTGAACGGCGCAGTGAGCTCTCCAGCAGGGACCCGAGGACGAACGCCAGGACCAGCGGACCGGGTTCAAAGCCGAACTTCTTCATCAGGTATCCCACGATCCCAAACACCACTACGAGCGTCACATCGAACATGCTGTTGTTGATGGTGTAGGCACCGAGCAGCGTGATGAGGGCGGTGACCGGGGCCAGGATCGCGGCGCGGACGCGGAGGATTTTCACGAAGATTCCGACGAGGGGCAGGCTCATGATCAGCAGCAGGATGTTGCCGATGTACATGGAGTTGACCACGCCCCAGAACAGCCCGGGGTCCTGCTCCACCAACTGCGGGCCCGGCGTCACACCCTGGATCAGCAAGGCACCGAACATCAGGGCCATGGTGGCGTTAGCCGGGATTCCGAGGGTCAGCAGCGGGATGAACGACGACGTTGCTGCGGCGTTGTTGGCGGTTTCCGGTCCAGCGACGCCCTCCGGGGCCCCTTTACCGAATCGTTCCGGCTGCTTGGCGCGCTTCTTCTCCATCGCATAGGAGGCCATCGATGCGATGGTGGCGCCGCCACCGGGCAAAATGCCGAGGAAGAACCCGAGGACAGAACCGCGGGCGATCGCGCCGGAGGCCTGCGTGAGATCGGTCCGTGATGGCCAGACGTTCGTGACCTTGGACGGCGCCTTGGCGGCGCGGTGCCGCTCTTCGAGGTTGTAGAGGATTTCGCCCAGGCCGAAGATGCCCATGGCGATCGGCACGAAATCAATTCCGTCGGCCAGTTCCAGGTTGCCGAAGGTGAAGCGGCTTTCGCCGGTGAAGATGTCCCGGCCGACCGTTGCCAGCAGCAAGCCGACGGCGGCGGCGATGAGTGCCTTGGTCTTGGCACCGTTGCTGATGGTGGCCACCAACAGGATGCCGAGCAGTGCGAGCGCCGAGTATTCGGCCGGGCCGAAGTCGAGGGCAAAGCTCGCCACGACGGGCGCCAGGAAGGTCAAGCCAACGATTGAGGCGGTTCCGCCGATGAACGAGCCGATGGACGCCAGGCCGAGTGCGGTACCTGCCTTCCCCTGTTTGGCCATCTGGTAGCCGTCGAAGACGGTCACCACGGACGAGGCTTCGCCGGGAAGCCTCAGGAGCACGGAGGTGATGGTGCCGCCGTACTGTGCGCCGTAAAAGATGCCCGCGAGCATGATGATGGCGGTGACGGGTTCGACGTTGTAGGTCAGCGGCAGCAGGATGGCGATGGTTGCCGCGGGCCCCAGACCGGGCAGGACACCGATCAACATGCCGATGACGACGCCGATCAGGCAGTAGAGGAGGTTGCTCGGCTCCAGGACAACGGCGAATCCGTTGATCACGGGATTTAGAAAATCCACGGGGTTCTCCTAGAAGAGGTGGGGAATGGAGGTGTTGAGCGCAAGGACGAAGATTCCGTAGAACGCCGCCACGACGATCGCGCTTACCAGCAGGGTGGAGCGCCACGTTTCGCCGCCGAGGAAGCGCATCCAGATGATGCACAGGACGAGGGCGGGCAATTCAAAACCGATGGCCGGCATCAGCGCGACCATGGCGGCGAGGGTGACGAGCCCTGTCAGGGGTGCGGAGGACATGCGGGTGAACTTCTCCGCGTCCCGGTTGTGCCGTCCGACGGTCAACTGGAAGAGGCCCAGGACCACCATGACGCAGCTGATCATGAACGGCCACAGCCCGGGCTCCGGCGCTGCCGGAGTGCCGAGGCCCATGGCAACGGACAGGACCAGGGCGCCGGTGCCGACGCCGAGAACCACTAAGGAGGATGCCGCATTTGCCAGCGCTCCGGCGGCGGGCGGCTTCTCTTCCTCCCACTGCGCGGCGAGTTGCTCCGGCGTGAGGTCCTCCAGAACGTCGTCCCCGGGAGCTTGGGGGGCGTTCCCGCCGGAGGGGGCCGCGGGGCGGCTGCCCCCTCCGGCGGGCACTGAAGGTGAAGACGACACTTGGATCACTTCGTTCCGCTGAGGCTGATGTCGTACTTCTCCACCAGCGACTTGTACTTGGCGGCGTAGTCCTTCCACTGGGTGACGACTTCCTCGCCGGAGATTTCCTTCGGGGTCAGCATGTTCTTCTTGTTGAATTCCTTGTAGGAATCGGACTTGAAGGTCTCCTTGATGGCTGCGAGCAGCTTGTCCTTCACGTCCTTGGGCGTTCCTTTGGGAGCGGCGACGGCGCGATACTGCGCCACGGGAACGTCGTAACCGGATTCCTTGGCCGTAGGCACATCCGGGAGGAAGGAGTTCCGATCCTCCGAAAAGACGAGCAGCGGTGTGACCTTTCCGGCCTTGATCTGCGGCATGGCTTCGCCGAGCTGGATGGTGGACACTTCTACCTGGTTGCCGAGGACCGCGGTGAGGGCTGGCTTGCCGCTGTCGAACGGTACATCGGTGCCCTTGACGCCGGCCTGCTTGAACAGGACGGTCTGTGCCAGCTGGCTGCCGGTGCCCACGCCGGTGGTGCCGAACGTGATATTGCGCCCTGCTCCGGTCAGGTCCTTGATGCTGTTGAAGCCGGAGGCCTTGCTGGCGACCAGCACGTAGTCGTCCTGCGACAGGCCGGCAATGATGTCCAGGTCGTCGATGCTGACGGCCTCATCCGCGGTGACCGCAAGCGGGGTGATCGTGATCAGGGACGCGGTGACCAGAAGGAGGTTCTGGCCGTCGGCGGGCTTGCCGGCCACTTCCTTTGTGGCCAAGGCGCCGTTGGCCCCTGGCTTGTTCACCACAGGCATCGGGGCGCCGAGGGTTTTGGAAGCGCCCTCGGAGATGGCGCGGGCAATCAAGTCGGTGCTGCCGCCGGCGGCCTGGCCCACGGTGAGGCTTACGGGCCCGTTCGGATATTTTGAAGAATCGGTACTGCCGCCGGCAACATTGCCGCAGGCCGTCAGCGCCAAGAGCGTGACGGCGGAGGCCGCTCCAAGTAGGGTGCGGCGCGAAGGGAAGTGCATCATTGAAACTCCTCATTGATGGTCAGGGCCAGCGCCCTGGAAGCATGTGAACCGCGTCACTGCCGGTTCGCTGTGTCGAGTGTAGGGAGCGGCTATGATGCATGTCTAAGCCCAAATATGCATCGAGTGATACCGGGAAGGCATCATGTTTACCTTTGACCAGCTGGCCGGATTCATCGCGGTGGCAGAAGAGCTTCACTTCGGCCGCGCGGCGGAACGCCTGAACATGACCCAGCCTCCGCTGAGCCGGCAGATCCAAAAGCTGGAGAAGGCCGTCGGCGCCGAGCTGCTGGAACGGGACAACCGGAAGGTCCAGCTGACCCCGGCGGGAACCGCCTTCCTGGAGGAAGCCAGGCGGTTGCTGGCCCTCGCCGAACGCGCCCCTGTCACCGCCCGCCGGATCGCCTCGGGTCGCTCCGGCCTTCTGCGAATCGGTTTCACCGCGGCCAGCGGGTTCAGTATCTTGGGGCCCCTGCTGGAGGAGATCTCGGCGATCCTTCCCGACGTCGACGTCGACCTGCAGGAAATGGTGACCGGTGAACAGATCCAGGCCCTGGAAACGGGAGAACTGGACCTGGGGCTGGCACGTCCGCCCTTCGACAAAGACGTTTTTGATTCGCGGCTTCTGTACCGCGAATCCATGATGGTGGCCGTTCCGGCCGGCCATCCCCTGGCCCGCCGCGGCGGCATTGTCGGGAACGAGGACCTCAAGGACGAGGCCCTCATCATGCATTCGCCGCTGCAGGCCCGGTACTTCTACGACCTCGTGATCCGCATGCTGCCGGTGCAGCACGGCAACGTGGTCCACACGGTCAGCCAGATCCTCACCATGGTCTCGCTCGTGGCGGCCAAACGCGGAGTCGCCTTTGTGCCCCGGTCCGCCACAGCGCTGGGCATCCAGGGGGTCGAATTCCTCCCGCTGGCCAGCAGCCACGGCGAACCCGTGGAGCTCCATGCCATCTGGAGCCGTAAAGTGAGCAATCCCGCCCTGTCGCGGCTGCTCGGCGCCCTGGACTTCCAGCTGGACTAAGGTCGCCACAATGCACTGAAGGTATCAATGCATTCAATAATGCACTTGGACAGGCATGAGGCAGCAAACCTAGTCTGAAGGGGAACCGCACTTCCCCGCCGACTCGGCGCATACCCGGAGGACCCCACCGTGGCAAAATACGCACCCCAGGAACTGGCCAACGTCCTCAAGGACGGCCTGCTCTCCTTCCCCGTCACCTCGTTCGACGAACAGCTCCAGTTCGACGAAGAGAACTACCGCAAACACCTCGCCTGGCAGGCCAGCTTCCCGGTCGCCGGACTCTTCGCGGCCGGCGGAACCGGGGAAGGCTTCTCACTGACTCCGGCCGAGTCCGAGCGCGTCGTCCGCGCAGCCGTCGGGGAAGTCGGCAGCATCGTCCCGGTCCTGGCCTCCGCCGGCGGCTCCACCGCCCAGGCCATCGAAAACGCCCGCGCCGCCGAGGCCGCCGGCGCCGACGGCATCCTGCTGCTCCCGCCCTACCTCACCGAGGCGGACCAGGGCGGCCTGATCGACCACGTCAGCGCCATCTGCCGGTCCACCTCCCTCGGTGTCATCATCTACAACCGTGCGAACGCGATCTACAAGGACACCACCGTCGCCACCCTGGCCGACCGCCACCAGAACCTGATCGGCTTCAAGGATGGAGTCGGAGACCTCGAACACGACGCCCGGGTCTACGCCAAGCTCGGCGACCGCCTGTTCTACCTCGGCGGCCTCCCCACGGCCGAGACGTTCGCCCTCCCGCTGCTGCAGCTGGGCATGAGCACCTATTCCAGCGCCATGTACAACTTCGTGCCGCAGTTTGCGCTGGACTTCTACCAGGATGTCCGCAACCACGACCGGGTGGCCGTGAACAAGAAGCTGAACGAGTTCGTGATCCCCTACCTGGACATCCGCGACCGGGTGAAGGGCTACTCCGTCTCGATCGTCAAGGGCGGACTGGCCGCGATTGGCCGCTCCGCCGGCGGGGTCCGCCCGCCGCTGCAGAACCTGGCGCCCCAGGACCTCGCAGACCTCAAGTCCCTTATCGCCACCGTTTCCTAGGAGGACGCACCGTGACACTCACCGGACGCTCACTCATTGCCGGCCAGGCCGTCGCCGGGGACGGCGCGACGGCGTACGCCTTCAATCCCGCCACGAACGAACGGCTCGAACCCGGCTACACGCTGCTCACCGGGGAACAGCTGAAGGACGCCACCGCAGCGGCCGCCGCGGCCTACCCCTCCTTCAGCACGCTCGACCCGGAAACCCACGCCCGGTTCCTTGAGGCCATTGCCGGGAACATCGAGGCGATTGGCGAGGAACTCATCACCCGAGCGGGCCTCGAGACCGGACTACCGGCCGCCAGGCTCCAGGGCGAGCGGGCGCGCACCACCGGCCAGCTCCGGCTCTTCGCCGGCGTCGTACGCCAAGGGGATTACCGCGGGGTCCGGATCGACCCGGCGCTGCCGGACCGCGCTCCGCTGCCGCGAGCGGACATCCGGCAGCGGCAGATCCCGCTTGGTCCCGTCGCCGTTTTTGGTGCGAGCAACTTCCCGCTGGCCTTCTCGACGGCGGGCGGCGACACCGCCTCCGCCCTCGCCGCCGGCTGCCCCGTGGTCTTCAAGGCCCACAATGCGCACCCGGGCACCGGCGAACTCGTCGGCCAGGCCATCGCCAAGGCCGTCCGCGACACCGGGCTGCACCCGGGCGTGTTCTCGCTGATCTACGGTCCGGGCAGCAGCATCGGCCAGGCGCTCGTCGCCGATCCAGCCATCAAGGCCGTCGGCTTCACCGGATCGCAGTCCGCCGGCATCGCCCTGATGCGCACCGCCGCCGCCCGGCCCGAACCCATTCCCGTCTATGCGGAAATGTCCTCGCTCAACCCGGTGTTCGTCTTCCCCGGCGCCCTCGACGGCAACGCCGAAGAAATTAGCGTGCTCGCCCGGCAGTACGTTGCCGCCGTCACCGGCAGCTCCGGGCAGCTGTGCACCTCCCCCGGCCTCCTGTTCGCCCCCGCCGGCGCGGCCGGCGACGCCTTTGGCGCCGCCGTCGGCCGGGCCGTGTCCTCATGCGCCGGGCAGACCATGCTGACCGAAGGCATCGCCGGGTCCTGGCACGCCGGAGCCGATGCACTGGGTTCCGCCGGGAACGTCAGCGTCGTCGGCCAGGGCGCCGACGGGGCGACGAAGAACGCCCCGGCTCCGGCCATCTTCGGCACGTCTGTCGCCGAGTTCGTGTCCAACCCCGTCCTGCACCAGGAAATCTTCGGCGCCGCCAGCCTGATGATCCGCTACTCCACCACCGAGGAGCTCGTTGACGCCGCCCAGCGGCTCGAAGGCCAGCTCACGGCCTCCCTGCAACTGACCGAGTCGGACTACCGCGCCGCTGCCCCCCTCATCCCGGTATTGGAGCAAAAGGTCGGCCGGATCATCGTCAACGGCTGGCCGACCGGCGTCGAAGTTGGCCACGCCATGGTGCACGGCGGCCCGTTCCCCGCCACATCCGACACCCGGACCACGTCCGTGGGTACATTGGCAATCAGCCGGTTCCTGCGCCCCGTCGCCTACCAGAACCTGCCACAGGAACTGCTCCCTGCGCCGCTGCAGGACCCCAACCCGTGGCGGCTGAACCGCCGGATCGACGGCGTCGTTCAAGCCTCCGCGGCAGAAGAGGCAGCAACAGAGAAAGCAGAGGTCAACGCGTGAGCACGCAGCCCACCATTGCCCACGTTGAAGTGGTCCCCGTTGCCGGGCACGACAGCATGCTGATGAACCTCAGCGGCGCGCACGGCCCGTTCTTCACCCGCAACATCGTTCTTATCACCGATTCGAATGGCCGCACCGGACTCGGCGAAGTGCCGGGCGGGGAAAAGATCCGCGCCACCATCGCGGAGGCCGGCATCTTCCTGGCCGGCCAGCCGGTGGCCCGCTACCGCTCCCTGCTCCGGGACGTCGCGGCGAAGTTCGCCGACCGCGACGCCGGCGGCCGCGGCCTGCAGACCTTTGACCTGCGCACCACCGTCCATGCCGTCACCGCGATCGAATCCGCCCTCCTTGACCTGCACGGTCAGTTCCTCGGCGTCCCCGTCGCGGAACTGCTCGGCGACGGCCAGCAGCGCAGCTCGGTGCCCATGCTCGGTTATCTGTTCTTCATCGGCGACCCCGGCCGAACGGATTTGCCGTACCTGGTGGAGGACGCGCCGGCGGACCGGTGGGAAAAGCTCCGCCGGCAGGAGGCCATGACACCGGAGGCCGTGGTGGCCCTGGCCGAGGCCGCCCAGGAACGCTACGGATTCAGCGATTTCAAGCTCAAGGGCGGCGTGCTCTCCGGCGACGCCGAGGTGGATGTGGTGACGGCCTTGGCCAGGCGTTTCCCGGAGGCCAGGATCACCCTTGATCCCAACGGCGCCTGGCTCCTGGAGGAGGCCATCCGGCTGGGCCAACGCATGCAGGGCATTGTGGCCTACGCCGAGGACCCCTGCGGCGCGGAAGGCCGCTTCTCCGGACGCGAGGTCATGGCCGAATTCCGCCGCGCCACCGGGCTGAAGACCGCGACGAACATGATCGCGACGGACTGGCGCGAAATGTCCCATGCCATCCGCAGCAACGCCGTGGACATCCCACTCGCGGACCCGCATTTCTGGACCATGCACGGTTCCGTCCGGGTGGCCCAGATGTGCGCCGAATTCGGCCTGACCTGGGGATCGCACTCGAACAACCACTTCGACATCTCGCTCGCCATGTTCACCCACACCGGGGCGGCCGCCCCGGGAGAAATCACGGCGCTGGACACGCATTGGATCTGGCAGGACGGCCAGGGGCTCACCAAGGAACCACTGCAGATCAAGGACGGTGCGATCAGGGTTCCGGACGCTCCGGGCCTCGGAATCGAGCTGGACCGCGCCGCTCTGGACAAGGCACACCAGCTGTACCTGGAACACGGCCTCGACGCCCGCGACGACAGCATCGGCATGCAGTACTACATTGACGGCTGGTCCTTCGACCCCAAACGGCCCTGCCTGATTCGATAGAGACTGCTCCATAGGGACTGCTCACTAGGGTCTGTTCGCTAGGGCTGTCCGCCGGGCAGCATCCCTGAGGCGGATCCCCACCACTGCCGCACGGCCGGCCCTCCTGGCGCAGGAGAGGCTTCGGCCGTGCGGCATCCCGCTTCCGGCTCCCCTGGCCGCCGGCACCCGACACGAAGGACCAATCTTGGGCGGCGTTCTCACCGGCATACTGATCGTCGCCTCCGTCATCGCCGTCGGATATCTCTCGGCCCGGCTGCGGATCCTCGGACCGGAAGTCCAGGGCGCCCTGACCCGCACGGCGTATTACATCACCAACCCGGCACTGCTGTTCACGGTGGTGGCCGGCAGCGATATCCGGGCCGCGCTCGGAACTGATGCCCCGCTGGCGCTGCTTTCCGCGGCGGCCGTGGGGCTGCTCTATTCCCTGCTGAGTGTCCTGTTCTTCCGCCGGCCGGTGGCAGAGACAGCCGTCGGCGCGATGGCCAGCAGCTACGCGAACGCCAACAACATCGGGATCCCCGTCTCCCTCTACGCCGTGGGAACGGCCCAGCACGTGGCTCCCGTCCTGTTGGCACAGATCCTCGTCCTGGCGCCGGTCTATTTGACCCTGCTGGGTGTCGCATCCGGGTCCGGGATCTCTTGGCGGAAAATGCTGCTGCAGCCCTTAGCCAACCCCATGATCATCGCCTCCGGCCTGGGCGCGGCGGTCGCACTGACCGGCTGGAAAGTTCCGGAACTGCTGCTGAAACCCGTCGACATGCTCGCCGGCGGCGCCGTCCCCATGGTGCTGCTGGCCTTCGGACTGTCCCTGGCCGGCAAGGCCCCGCTGCAAAAGGGCGACGGGCGCACTGAATCGCTCGTCGCCACCTTCCTGAAGATCGCAGGCATGCCCGTGATCGTCTGGGCGCTGGGCCGCTTCGTCTTCGGCCTCGAGGGGCAGCACCTGCTGGCCATCGTGATCATGGGCGCTCTGCCCACGGCCCAGAATGTCTTCCTCTTCGCCTCCCCGTACCGGCGCGGCGTGATCGTTGCCCGGGACGTCATCCTGTGCACCACCCTGCTCTGCGCCGGCTCTTTGCTGGTCATCGCCTGGCTGCTTGGCTGACTGCGGCGAAACACTCTTCCAGCACTTGTTATACAAGTAAGTAGCTTGTAGCCTAAGTTGAGCGGGGCGGAGTTGCCTCGCAGGAACTTCAGGGAGAACCATGACCAGCGTTGATCTCATCCGCCATGTAAAGCTGTCCACGGCCAGGCTTCCGCTCGCCGTTCCGATCAGTGACGCGAAAGTGTTCACCGGACGCCAGAAGCCGATGACCGAGGTCGTGTTCCTTTTCGCCGAAATCACCACCGAACAGGGCCACAGCGGAATCGGGTTCAGCTACTCCAAGCGCGCCGGCGGGCCGGCCCAGTACGCGCACGCCAAGGAAGTCGCCGAAGGCATCATCGGCGAGGACCCGAACGACATCGGCCGGCTCTACACCAAACTTCTCTGGGCCGGGGCGTCCGTGGGCCGCTCCGGCGTGGCCACCCAGGCGCTGGCCGCCATCGACATCGCGCTCTACGACCTCAAGGCCAAGCGCGCCGGCCTGCCGCTGGCCAAGTTCCTGGGCGCGTACCGTGACTCCGTGCAGACCTACAACACGTCGGGTGGTTTCCTCAACGCCTCCCTGGCCGAGGTCAAGGCCCGCGCCACCGTCCTGCTGGACGAAGGCATCGGCGGCATCAAGATCAAGGTCGGCCTTCCGGACACCGCCGAGGACCTGCGCCGCGTCGCCGGTATCCGCGAGCACATTGGCTGGGACGTCCCACTCATGGTGGACGCCAACCAGCAGTGGGACCGCGCCACCGCATTGCGGATGGGCCGCCGACTGGAAGAATTCAACCTCGTCTGGATCGAGGAACCACTTGACGCGTACGACTTCGAAGGCCACGCGGACCTCGCCCGCGCCCTGGACACCCCCATCGCCACGGGCGAGATGCTGGCCTCGGTCGCAGAGCACAAGGGCCTGATCAGCGCCAACGGCTGTGACATCATCCAGCCTGATGCCCCGCGTGTCGGCGGCATCACCCAATTCCTGCGCCTGGCCGCCCTGGCCGACGAGCGCGGACTCGGCCTCGCCCCGCATTTCGCCATGGAAATCCACCTCCACCTCGCCGCCGCCTACCCGCGCGAGCCCTGGGTGGAACACTTCGACTGGCTCGATCCGCTGTTCAACGAGCGCCTCGAAACCAAGAACGGCCGCATGCTGGTCCCGGACCGCCCCGGGCTGGGCATCTCCCTCAGCGAGCAGGCGCGCGCCTGGACCACAGAATCTGTGGAATTCGGCAAGTAACCTTGAAGCCATGAGCCGGAACCTGACCGCGGACCTCGCGAGCGATCTTCGACGCCGCATCGTCGACGGCGTCCTTGCGCCGGGCGCGAAGCTGCCCAGCGAAAACACCCTGATCAGCGAATTCGGCGTCAGCCGGACCGTGGTCCGTTCGGCGCTGACCCGGCTGCAGGCTGAGGGGCTCGTCGAAACCGAACGCGGGCGGGGCAGCTTCGCGCTGACCCCGCCGCCGGACGGCCCGCAGCAGTCGGCCGGCAGCCGCCCCGTGGCCAGCCTGGAAGACCGCCTGTGGCAACTGGAGTTCCGCATCGCGGTGGAGTCCGAGGCTGCGGCCCTCGCCGCCCGGAACCACACAGACCGGCAGCTGAACGCTGTCCGGAAGGCTTTTGAAGACTTCGTGGACAGTGCGGCCCACCCGGGACATGCCATGAAGGCTGACTACGAGTTCCACCGGGCCATTGCCGCAGCCTCCGGAAACCCCTTTTACTCCGACTGCCTCGCATCCCTGGGGCCGACCATGATCGCGATGCCCCGCGGCCGGCTCGTGGGCAGCGGCGAGCCTGATGCGCGCGGGCATTTCGACCAAGTGGTGCAGGAACACGAATCAATCGTCGCCGCCATCGCGGAGGGCGACGGACCGTCGTCGTCAGCGGCGATGCGGAGCCATCTGGCAAATTCCCGACGGCGGCTGCGCGCCGCCGCTCCCGGCCACGGCTGACCCCAGGGCCCGGACATCGGGCGGGGGGCTTCCAGTCCCTCAAGGTATCCATCGATGCAATTAATGTGTTGGACGGGCATTACCGCCGCCGAATAAAGTGAAGAATCGCTGTGGCGAGGGCCACAATCAACTGCCCGCCCCGGCCGACCAGCTTCGCCAATTCAAAGGAAATCTCCATGCAGTCTGTCGACAACGCTGTCACGGACGTGGCCTTGGCCACGAAAAAGTTCTTCAAGCGGGTGCTGCCCATCATGCTCGTCATGTTGGTCTGCAACCAGCTCAACCGGTCCAACATCGGCTATGCCCAGGAGCATCTGCACGCAGATGTCGGCATCGGCGCCGCCGCCTACGGGTTCGGGGCCGGGCTGTTCTTCATCGCCTACGCAATCTTCGAACTGCCCAGCAACGTGATGATGGAGAGGTACGGCGCCAAGGTCTGGCTGGCCAGGATCATGATCAGCTGGGGCATCGTCTCTTTTCTGATGGTGTTCGTGCAGAACGAGACCATGTTCTACGCCCTGCGGTTCCTCCTCGGCGCAGCGGAAGCCGGTTTCTTCCCCGCCGTCATCTTCTACTTCGCCCGCTGGGTGCCGGCCGGGCAGCGGGGCAAAGCAACAGCGATCTTCATCGCAGGCTCCTCGGTCGCCGCGGCACTCTCCGGCCCGATCGCCGGAATGCTGCTCAGCCTCAACGACGTCCTGGGATTCCGCGGCTGGCAGTGGCTGTTCGGCTTCGAGGGGTTGCTTTCCGTGGTTGTCGGCATTGCGGTGTTCTTTGTCCTTGACGCCAAGATCGCGGACGCCACATGGCTGACAGCGGGCGAGAAGTTTGCCCTCACCGCGGCGATTGCGGACGAGGACGCCCAGCACGCCCCCGCCTCAGGCGGGAATCCCAGCGGGAAGATCAACCGCTGGAAGATGCTCCTGAACCCCCAGATCCTCCTCCTTTGCGGCATCTATTTCTCCGTGCAGCTCTCCATCTACGCCAACACGTTCTGGCTGCCCAGCATCGTCAAGCAGATCCCGGGGACCACGGACCTGAGCGTCGGATTCCTCTCCGCCATCCCTTGGGTCTGCGCCGTGATTGCCATGTACTTCGCCGCCAAGTGGCAGGACAAGGCCAAGTCCAAGCGGCCCCTCCTCGTCGCTGCGCTCCTGGTCGCCGCCGTCGGAACACTCGCAGCCGCCGTCGCCTCCCCGGTCCTGGCCCTCGTGTTCCTGGCCATCGCCGCCATGGGATTCAAGAGCGCGTCACCGTTGTTCTGGACCATCCCCCAGTCAGGCCTGCACCCCCTCATCCTCGCGCCGGCCATTGCCATCATCAACTCCCTGGGCAACCTCGGTGGCTTCGTGGCGCCGTTTGGTTTCGGCATCATCAAGGAGCAGACCGGCAGCGTCATCCCGGGGCTCTTCGCCCTCGCAGCGGCATCGACAATCGCCGCCGGCCTTGTCTACTTCCTCAAGGAGCGCAAGTCCGAGGCCGCGGCAGGGCCCGTGGCTGCACCCGAGGAGGCGCCGGCGTTCGCCGTGGCCGCCAAGTAGACGGGCACGGAAAGGACAGGCAGGCGCCCGACGGGCGCCTGCCTTTTCCATCGCCCATGCCGCGCTCAGTGGCTCTTGCGTGCGTCCTGCAGGTGCCGGTCGAGCTTTTCTTCGGCTTCGCGGCGCCGCTGACCGATGATGCGCAGCTGCTGCGTGATCGGATTTCCGTAGCCATCAACGTCGCGGTGATGCGTGCCCTTCAGGCGCTCGGGGCCGGAGGGCAAGCTCACCCGCGGTTCAGTATTTTCGCCCATACCGGGATGATCCCACACTGCCCGCCGGCTGAAAAGGACGGCTATTGCGCCGAAGAACCGGCCGGCACGCCGGGTTCATTCCGGCCTCGTGTCCCGATGCAGGTCCGTGTCGAGGGCATGGGCGCTGGCCAACCTGGCCAGCAGGATACCCAGCTGCGCAGACTGTTCGCTGGTGAGCGGGGCCAGGAGTTCGGCCTCGTGCCGTTCGGCGATTCCGCGCAGTGCCCCGAGAGCCTTCGTGCCCTCGGCCGTCAGCCGGAGCTCGTAGTTCCGCCGGTCGGCGCTGCTGCGCACGCGGGCCACCAGCCCTCGCGTTTCCAGCGAGTCGATGAGGGGAACCACGCGGCTCGGCACTGCCCCCAGGCGGTCGGCCAGGGACCGCTGGCTCAGTCCGGGGCTGCGGCCGAGCAGGCGGAGGACACCCGCGTCGCTTGGGGTCAGGCCGAGTTCGCGCGTGCGCTCGGCGAAGCGTGCCGATGCCAGCGCCCCGAGCTGGGACAGCAGGAAAGCGGTTCGCTTCGGCCGCGGCGGATCCGGTGAGTCCATGCCCCAATATTACGCCATTGACAGAATCATTCAACAGGTGAATCATTTTAGTTGTGACGTAATTATCGGAAAGAAGCCATCATGACTGACCTGTCTTCCCACCACACTGCTCCCTCGACCCGATCCGGCGGCCCCAACCCGGGCATCCTGGCGGCCGTGAGTCTGGGACTCACGATCGCGGCCCTGCTCAGCAGCGCGATCCTCACCAACGGGCAGGCCTACGTCTCGCCCTTCTCCCCCGCCGGCCAGGTCGCGGCATATTTTCACGGGAACACCGACGCCGTGCGGCTCGCCAGCCTGTTCCAATTCGGCTCAGCGGTCCCGCTCGGCATCTTTGCGGCCACCGTTTACGCCCGGCAGCTCCGGCTTGGCGTGCGCGTCCCCGGGCCCGCAATCGGCTTCTTTGGCGGCATTGCCGCCTCGGTGTTCCTCATGCTCTCGGCCGCCGTGGGGTGGGTTCTGAGCCGCCCGGAAATCACCACCGATGTGCCACTGACCCATGCATTGTCGTTTCTCGCATTCATCACGGGCGGCGTCGCCTATGTGGTCGGCTTGGGACTCCTCATCGCCGGAATCGCCGTCCCCGCCCTCATCCTGCGCTTCGTGCCGCGCTGGCTGGCCTGGGCCGGCCTGGTCATCGCCGCGCTGTCCGAGCTGAGTTTCCTCTCCATGGTGATCGAGCCGCTCCAGTTCCTGCTGCCCGTCGGGCGGTTCGGCGGCCTGCTCTGGCTTGTTGCCGTCGGATTCCTGTTGCCGCGGAGCCGGGCTGCCGCGAATCGACGCGAACCCTGAGCCTGTCGAGCTGGCCGCCCGGCCTAGGCTCCCTCCCCGGAAAGGCCTCCGAGCACGCCCGCATCCGCGCGGCCATAGCGCACGCGCTCGATGGGACGACGATGCAGCAGGGGTTGGCGACCCGCTGAACGGCGCCCGGGCGACCGTCCGGCGCCTGATGTCGAGGGCTGTGCGGGCGTTTCCGCCTCCCCTTCAACCGGCCACGATCCCGAGAGCCCTGCATACCTTCCTGGAGCAGCGGGGCGGAAGAGAGTGAAGACACTTCACAACGGGAAAGACCGGTCTGTCTCGGATCGGGGACAGATTTGATTGCGGCGCCAGGCCCTGTGGCAATTCCTAATCGCTCTGGACGACTTCCTTCAGCCACGCGATTGCGTCGGTCCTGGACGTAAAGAACTCGTGCGGGTATTTTGTCTCCCGGCTCGTGGCGGAAGCGATCACCCTGTCGACTGTGCTGGATCCGAGGACCGCGATGGCCACCACGCCCCTGCTCTGTGCGAACTGGTATCTGGCCGCCGCGCTGAACACCGCGTCGGTCATCTCAGAGAGCATTGGCATCGGCGTCCCGCCACTGATCCGGTCCACGGCAAGCATGGCGTCCCGGGCGTCGTCGGCGTCCACGAAGGAACCCGGGCGCCAGACGCTCTCGAGTATCCCAGCATCGACGCTGAGCGAGTTCTTCCCGTCGGCGGCGTCGATTGGTCCCTGCATCATGCCGTTGATCCTAGGCCCGAACTGCGGCGGCGCCCGGCACCGCGCCCATGGTGTGGCCGGCGAACGCCGCACGGCGTGGATTCTGGCCTCGCCTGAGGAACAACCGCGGAGTGCCGTACGTTGCACTTAGCCTAGTAAAGACTCGAGAAAGAGAACAAGCCACGTGGCAACCGATTACGACGAAGTCCGCTCGGACGTTAAGGAAACCCAGGAAAACTCCCTGGAAGCACTCCAGTCCGCCAACGCACCGGACGCCCGCAGCGTCGTCCAGGAACTGGACGAGGCCGACGGGCTGGACGGGGCCGGAGTCCCCGGCGGCGAGTTCATCGCCGAAGAGCTGATTGTCCAGGTCATCCCGCAGGCCGACGACGAGTTCACCTGCAGCTCCTGTTTCCTGGTCCGGCACCGTTCCCAGATCGCCCGGCAGTCCGGCACCGATATCTACTGCACGGACTGCGAGGGCTAAAAGCGGGAAGGCTCAAAGCCAGGTCCGTGGTCCTACTCGAACCGGGTGGCCGGGATGGCGGTGCTGGAACGGATCAGTCCGAAGGCAGCTGTCACTGCGGCCAGTGCGAGCAGGATGCTGAAGGACAGGGCGGCGTAGTATACGGGGCCGGGCCAGGTGATGGTCCGGCCCCCGCCGAATGAGATAACCATCAGCCAGGCCACGACGAATCCGAGCCCGGCTGACAGCAGAAGCACTGCCACAAGGGGAACCGCGGCCTCTCTTGCGATGACCCCGCGAACAACTTCAACGGGCATGCCCATCAGCCGCATCAGGCCCAGCACGCGTTTTCGGTCCAGCATCGCGGCAGCCGTGGACACGGCCAGCGAAACGCCGGCGATGACGACGGCGACGAAGGTGCCGTCCGGGGCAAGGATGCCGGCCAGGCAGTGCAGCAGGGTGGACTTACCCGACCCCGACGGGCCCATGACCGCGAGTACCTCACCGGCGTGAACGTCGACGTCGATACCGCGCAGCGCCTCGGTCTGTCCGAACGCGTGGCGGACACCGCGGGCGCTGAGGATGGGTGCAGTGGTGTCGATCGTGCCCATGCGCTCTGGAGCCCGAGTCCAGCGCATCGGCAGGCTTCCGTGGGCCTGACGGCCTCAACTTGGACAGGTATAAAGGTTTTCCCAAGTTGCGGTGGGGATCATGGGCGACATTCCACAACTGCATTGGGGGCACGGTCATGACTTCTCAGACCGAGAGCGTTTTTCGGGACAACGGTTCTGCTGTTTCACCCAGATGGACATCCCGAGACCTGTTTGGAGGAAATCGGTGATGGGGCAGCACTTCAGAGGGCGCCTGCGCCAGACAGCGGTCATCCTCGTGCTGGCCGTGGCCGGCGTCGGCGCAATCAGCGGGACTTCGCAGGCCGCCCCCAGCCACGACAACCGCCATTACACGGCGGGCGCCCCCGGCAGCGGGGACGCATATTTCC
>NZ_KI914954.1:131539-132589 GCF_000520575.1 Arthrobacter sp. I3 | reverse complement strand
CGTTCGCAGAAAGTCTAGCTATTCATGCATGCCCCCGGCAGCGGGGACGCATATTTCCCGTTCGCCGGCAACGGCGGCTACGACGTCCTGCACTACGACCTCGCCCTCCGCTATACGCCACCGACCAATCCCGCGGTCCTCGCAGGCCGCCTCAGCGGGGTCGCGACTGTCACCGTCCGTGCGAAGCAGAACCTGGAGTCGCTCAACTTCGACCTGCGCGGCCTGGGCGTCACGTCGGTCCAGGTCGAAGGCAAGGCAGCCAAGTGGTCCCAAGTGCAGAACGACGCGAACCGGATCTGGGAACTCACGGTCGGGCTGCGGCCGAAGCTGAAGGCCGGACAGACGACGTCGATCGTGATCGAGTACGGCGGAACCACCGGCCGGCCGCTCGACACCACCGGAGCGCTCTACGGTTGGGTCACCACCCCTGACGGTGCGATGGTCGTCAACGAGCCCGAGGGTGCGGCGACCTGGTACCCCGTGAATGACGACCCTGAAGACAAGGCGACCTATACGTTCCGCATCACGGTGCCGGCGGGGAAGACGGCCGTGGCGAACGGCGGCAGCGGGGACGCATATTTCCCGTTCGCCGGCAACGGCGGCTACGACGTCCTGCACTACGACCTCGCCCTCCGCTATACGCCACCGACCAATCCCGCGGTCCTCGCAGGCCGCCTCAGCGGGGTCGCGACTGTCACCGTCCGTGCGAAGCAGAACCTGGAGTCGCTCAACTTCGACCTGCGCGGCCTGGGCGTCACGTCGGTCCAGGTCGAAGGCAAGGCAGCCAAGTGGTCCCAAGTGCAGAACGACGCGAACCGGATCTGGGAACTCACGGTCGGGCTGCGGCCGAAGCTGAAGGCCGGACAGACGACGTCGATCGTGATCGAGTACGGCGGAACCACCGGCCGGCCGCTCGACACCACCGGAGCGCTCTACGGTTGGGTCACCACCCCTGACGGTGCGATGGTCGTCAACGAGCCCGAGGGTGCGGCGACCTGGTACCCCGTGAATGACGACCCTGAAGACAAGGCGACCTATACGTTCCGCATC
>NZ_KI914954.1:128166-131439 GCF_000520575.1 Arthrobacter sp. I3 | reverse complement strand
GTGGCGAACGGCCTGCCCGTCGGCCGGCCGGCAACGAAGGCGGGATGGACCACATGGACGTGGAAGGCCTCGGACCCGATGGCCAGCTATCTGTCAACGGCGAACGTCGGCGACTTTGCCCTGTCCTACGACGTCGGTCCGCACGGGCTGCCCATCGTCAATGCGATCGACGCGGACGTGAAGGGAGCGGCACTGGCCGAGACGAAGGCGTCGCTTGCGTTGCAGCCCAAGATGATCGCATTCCTTGAGGGCCAGTTCGGGCGGTACCCGTTCGAGGCCTTCGGCGCGATTGTCGACGACGACACGGTCGACTATGCGCTGGAGACGCAGACGCGGCCGGTCTACTCGGAGGTTGCGGACGAATACACGGTGGTGCACGAACTCGGGCACCAGTGGTTCGGAGACGCGGTAAGCCCGTCCGACTGGCAGGACATCTGGCTGAACGAGGGCTGGGCGACGTACATCGAGTGGCTGTGGGCCGAGCACCAAGACGCGGCCACGATGCCGGAACAGTTCGGAGACGCGGTGGCATACCTCGACGCGAACAACCGCTGGGCGCTCAACATCGCAGACCCGGGCCGTGACAACTTGTTCGCGGGCCAGGTCTACCTCCGCGGGGCGGCTGCCCTCTACGCGCTGCGCGCGAAGATCGGCGACGCGGCATTCCTCAGCGGCACCCGGACGTGGTTGAGCCGCTACAACGACTCGACGGCGACGACGGAAGACTTCGAAGCCGTGATGGAAAAGGCCTCGGGCCAGCAGCTCGACGCGTTCTTTGACGACTGGCTGCGCGAAGGCGACCGCCCGGCGATGCCACAGCAGGCGGCAGCAAAAACTCAAGTGATCCCAGGACCGGCCCCACCGCATTCCTACAACACGCCGAGGAGCACGCTCCGGTAGTGGTGAGGAACTTCCGGCTTGGCGCGACACCCGCGCCAGGCGGCATCCGCCCTACCTCCGCGACGCCCTAACGGCCATCGCCGATCCCCCGCCGCGCCTCACGGGCTCGGCGGCTGCCACCATGCCGCCGTCAGGCCGGAACTCGATGGCGGTCGCGGCGCCGATCTCCGCTGCCGAGGTGAACGCATCCCCAGACGGGGTGAACTGATGGCCAAACGGTGCCAGCTGGCTGCCGTACTTGGCGATGAACTCCGGTTCGGCCGTGACCTTGGCCGTATTCCGTTGCGAGGCACGCGGTGCAGCGATCGCCTCGGAGATGGTCATGCCAAGGTCCACCCGGTTCAGGATGGTCTGCAGGACGGTAGTGATGATGGTCGATCCGCCGGGCGAGCCGAGGGCGAGGAACGGCTTGCCCTCCTTGAGGATGATGGTCGGCGACATGGACGAGCGCGGGCGCTTCCCCGGCTCGATCCGGTTCGGGTCGGCCGGATCGTAGACGGTCGAGAAGTCGGTCAGCTCGTTGTTGAGCAGGAAGCCGCGGCCGGGGACCACCATGCCGGACCCTCCGGTCTGCTCGATCGTGAGCGTGTAGTCGACCACGTTCCCCCACCTGTCCGCGACGGTCAGGTTGGTCGTCGAGATGTTTTCGGTGTCCAACTCGACCGCAGGCGCGACGGCCGCGGCCGGGCACGCGCCGTCGTATGCGGACACGTTCCCCGGCGCAGCCGGCTTCGCTGCCGCGTGCAGCGGGTCAATCTGGCAGGCGCGCTCCTTGCCGAACACCGGGTCCGTGAGCGCGGCGGTGGGAACGCTCACGAACGCGGGGTCCCCCACGTACTTGCCACGGTCCGCGAAGGCAAGCGCGCTGGCCTCGAGGTAGTGGTGCAGGGCGCCCGGCGTGGACATCCCGGACAGGTTGGAGGGCTCCAGGATGTTCAGCGCCTCGCCCACGGTGGTGCCGCCGCTGCTGGAGGGCGCCATGCCGTAGACGTCCAGGTCGCGGTAGTCCACGTGCGTAGGCGCCTGATCCAGGGCGCGGTATGCGGCGAGATCCGCCGTCGTCAGGTGGCCTGCCGGAACGGGCAGCCTTGTGTTGGAAGTCTTGGGCGGAGCCTGCACCGTGGCCGCGATCTCGGCCGCAAGCGGCCCGCCGTAGAAGCCGTCCGTGCCCTTTTTCGCGAGGAGCCGGTATGTATCGGCGAGGTCGTGGTTCTGGAAGACACTGCCGACGGCGGGGGCTTCACCGCCTGGGAGGTAGAGGCTGCTGGTCGAGGGAAACGCCTCGAACCGGGCTTTGTTGTCGAGGGTCTGCTGGCGGAACGTGTTATCGACCACGAATCCACGGGTGGCCACGTTGATGGCAGGCTTGAGGGCATCGCCGAGGCTCAACGTGCCCCACCGGTCCAGGGCACGCGCCCAGGTAGCAGGGGTGCCCGGGACGCCAACGGAGACGCCGCTTGTGACGAGCTCGGGCGTGAAATTGAAGGGCTTGCCGGTCGCTGGGTCGATGAACGCGTCGTGCGGCATTCCTGCCGGCGCGGTCTCGCGGCCGTCGATCGTGCCCACCTTGCCGGTCTTCGCGTCGTAGAACACGAAGTAGCCTCCGCCGCCAATCCCGGCACTGTACGGCTCAGTCACGCCAAGGGTCGCGGCTGCGGCGACGGCGGCATCCGCTGCGTTGCCGCCCTTGCGGAGGACCTCGATCGCCGCAGCGGATGCCTCCGGATCCACGGTGCTCACCGCTCCGCCGTACCCGGTGGCGGTTGACGTCTTTGCGGTCTCCCGCGGATCGGCCTGCGCAGGGGCGGCGACGGCGCCACCCGTCACGCTCAATGCCAGGGCCGCCGTGACAGCCACCAGCCCCCGTGTCATATATGCCATGATCGCTCCCGAGTCCGTGTTACACGTATTGACATTACTTGTCACGCTACTACGCAGGCGTGCGACACTCAACACTCGCGCCGATGGCATTGGATGCTCTACCGGCAGCTGTCAGAAGTGGACTGTCGTGTGGCTGCAAGACCGGTCTCATCAAAAACTGTCGGTGGCTCCTGAGATGATCTGAGTGTGGAGAGCAGGACAGCGTTGAGTCCGGAGAGCGGGGCGGCCGTGGAAGCCGTCGCCGCCTCTGTTGCCGCGCTGGCTGCCTTGGCCGGATCGGCCGCTAGCGACGCCAATCCTGCGGTCGTCGATTCTTCGCCGGACGCGGATCCGCTGCGGCGGCTGGCGGACGGTTGCCTGGACGGGCTCGCCGAGGTCGCCCGGCTGGAGGCCCGGACCGCGGCGCTGAGGGTGCGGCTGGCCGACGACTACGCGCACGCAACGAGGCTTTTGGCGCCGCCGGCGCCGTCCCCGCGGGACCGTGCCGTCCAT
>NZ_KI914954.1:126780-128066 GCF_000520575.1 Arthrobacter sp. I3 | reverse complement strand
CGGACTCCAGCGGCCCCGAACCTGCCGTGGAAATTTCGGCCGAGCCGTCGGCGGAATGGCTGGAACTGTGGTGGAGCGTCGACGGCCGCGGGGGAGCGGACGAGCTCGCCGTGGCCCGCGGCATTCTCGAAGGGTGCCCCTCGCTGTACGCGCTGGTGCGGGACGACGGCGGCGCGCCGGCCGCCGTCGCACGCCTCGCCTTGCCCAACACCGGCCCGTCCGGGCCCGGGTGGGGCGGGCTGTACTGCATGGCAACGCGTCCGGATGCGCGGCGTCGGGGCTATGGCGGCCGGGTGGTCCAGGCGCTGCTGCACGAGGGCGGCGCCCGCGGCCTGGCGGGGTACTGGCTGCTGGTCATGGCCTCCAACGCCGGTGCCCGTGAGCTGTACGCCCGCGCCGGCTTCCGTGAAACCGGCCGCTACCTCTACCGTCAGGACAGGCCCAAGCGGCATTTGACCGGCTGCTAAGGATACCGGTACCGCCGTTCAGGTCACTCCGGTGTCGCGGGATGTCCCTCGGCTCAATGCTCACGCTAGAGGACAGCCTATGTCGCTATTTCTGTCGGTGCCTCCTGAGATGATCTGAGTGTGGAGAGCAGGACAGCGTTGAGCGCGGAGAGCGGTGCGGCGATAGAAGCCGTCGCCGCATCGGTTGCCGCGCTTGCCGCCTTTGGAAATTTCGGCCGAGCCGTCGGCGGAATGGCTGGAACTGTGGTGGAGCGTCGACGGCCGCGGGGGAGCGGACGAGCTCGCCGTGGCCCGCGGCATTCTCGAAGGGTGCCCCTCGCTGTACGCGCTGGTGCGGGACGACGGCGGCGCGCCGGCCGCCGTCGCACGCCTCGCCTTGCCCAACACCGGCCCGTCCGGGCCCGGGTGGGGCGGGCTGTACTGCATGGCAACGCGTCCGGATGCGCGGCGTCGGGGCTATGGCGGCCGGGTGGTCCAGGCGCTGCTGCACGAGGGCGGCGCCCGCGGCCTGGCGGGGTACTGGCTGCTGGTCATGGCCTCCAACGCCGGTGCCCGTGAGCTGTACGCCCGCGCCGGCTTCCGTGAAACCGGCCGCTACCTCTACCGTCAGGACAGGCCCAAGCGGCATTTGACCGGCTGCTAAGGATACCGGTACCGCCGTTCAGGTCACTCCGGTGTCGCGGGATGTCCCTCGGCTCAATGCTCACGCTAGAGGACAGCCTATGTCGCTATTTCTGTCGGTGCCTCCTGAGATGATCTGAGTGTGGAGAGCAGGACAGCGTTGAGCGCGGAGAGCGGTGCGGCGATAGAAGCCGTCGC
>NZ_KI914954.1:112315-126680 GCF_000520575.1 Arthrobacter sp. I3 | reverse complement strand
CGGCGCCACCCGTCACGCTCAATGCCAGGGCCGCCGTGACAGCCACCAGCCCCCGTGTCATATATGCCATGATCGCTCCCGAGTCCGTGTTACACGTATTGACATTACTTGTCACGCTACTACGCAGGCGTGCGACACTCAACACTCGCGCCGATGGCATTGGATGCTCTACCGGCAGCTGTCAGAAGTGGACTGTCGTGTGGCTGCAAGACCGGTCTCATCAAAAACTGTCGGTGGCTCCTGAGATGATCTGAGTGTGGAGAGCAGGACAGCGTTGAGCGCGGAGAGCGGTGCGGCGATAGAAGCCGTCGCCGCCTCTGTTGCCGCGCTGGCTGCCTTGGCCGGATCGGCCGCTAGCGACGCCAATCCTGCGGTCGTCGATTCTTCGCCGGACGCGGATCCGCTGCGGCGGCTGGCGGACGGTTGCCTGGACGGGCTCGCCGAGGTCGCCCGGATGGAGGCCCGGACCGCGGCGCTGAGGGTGCGGCTGGCCGCCGACTACGCGCACGCAACCAGGTTCCTGGCGCCGCCGGCGCCGTCCCCGCGGGACCGCGCCGCCCAAGCGATGGCACTGGTGGCCGAGGTCGCCTGTGTCCTGACCGTCAGCGAACGCACCGCCGCAGCCCTCCTCGCCGAAGCCCGGGCCCTGACGACGGCGCTGCCGCTGACCCTGGCCGCCCTTGAGTCCGGGGCGATCTCCTGGGCCCACGCCCGGATCATCGTGGACGAAACCAGCAGCCTGGATGCGGCCGGGGCGGCCGGGCTCGAAGCGCACTTCCTGGACCCGGCCGCACCCAACCCGGCCCGCGGCTGCCCGGCCGGGGAGCTCGTTCCGTCCCGGTTCCGGACGACTACGCGCACGCAACGAGGCTTTTGGCGCCGCCGGCGCCGTCCCCGCGGGACCGTGCCGTCCATGAGATGGCACTGGTGGCCGAGGTCGCCTGTGTCCTGACGGTCAGCGAACGCACCGCCGCGGCCCTCCTCGCCGAAGCCCGGGCCCTGACGACGGCGCTGCCGCTGACCCTGGCAGCCCTTGAGTCCGGGGCGATCTCCTGGGCCCACGCCCGGATCATCGTGGACGAAACCAGCAGCCTGGATGCGGCCGGTACGGCCACGCTCGAGGCACATTTCCTGGACCCAGGTGCGCCGAACCCGGCCCGTGGCTGCCCGGCCGGGGAGCTCGTTCCGTCCCGGTTCCGGGCCAAGGCCCGCGCCTGGCGCGAACGCCACCACCCCGCCAGCATCGAGGAACGCCACACCAGGAGCGCCGCGGACCGGCGGGTCGAGTTCGTCCCGGACCGGGACGGCATGGCCTGGCTCTCCGCCCACCTTCCGGCCGACACCGCCGCCGGGATCTGGGACCGGACCACCGCTGCCGCCCGCGCTCTCCAGGGCCCGGACGAGTCACGGACCCTCGCCCAGCTCCGCGCCGACATCACCGCCACCTGGCTCCTCACCAACGGCAGCCAAAGCACCGGCGGAACGGCCGACGGCGGCACGGGGGCGTGCTGCGGCATCACCGGTGGAACGGCAGACGGCGGCAGCGGCGCCGGCACCGGCACGGGGGTGGGAGCTCATGC
The DNA here is from genome assembly GCF_000520575.1 of Arthrobacter sp. I3. Lineage (NCBI taxonomy): Bacteria > Bacillati > Actinomycetota > Actinomycetes > Micrococcales > Micrococcaceae > Arthrobacter > Arthrobacter sp. I3. The sequence continues at coordinate 125,100 of NZ_KI914954.1, read as the reverse complement.
GGGGGCGTTTGTTCCGGTCCCGCGGGCGCAGGTCCTGGTCACCGTCCCGGTCCTGTCCCTGCTCGGCGCCACAGACGAACCGGCCGTCCTGGACGGGTACGGCCCGATCCCGCCCTCGATGGCCCGCCGCCTGATCGCCGACGGCGCCGGTTCCTTCCACCGGGTCCTGACCGACCCCCGGGACGGCGCCCCGCTGGAAATCGGCCGGACCAGCTACCGCCTGACGGCGGCCCAGCGCCACTGGCTCCGGCTCCGCGACGGCCGGTGCCCCTTCCCCGGCTGCGGCAACCACTCCCTGGACAACGAGGCAGACCACCTCCTGGCCTGGGCCGACGGCGGCACCACCGGCATCTCGAACCTCGGCCAGCCCTGCCCGAAACACCACCGGCTCAAACACGCCTCCGCCTGGACACCGGACCGGGCCAGCAAAGACCACCCGCCCGGCTGGACCTCCCCATCCGGACGCTACTATCCCAGCGAACACCAGGACTGGGAACCACCCCACTGGCCCGAGGACTGGCTGCCCCACATCCAGGCCACGGACACACGCCCGGAACCCGACCCCGACACAGGCCCCGATCAAGGCCAGCCCGCGGATCCGGACGCAGGCCTGCCCCCGGACCCGTTCCCGGACTGGCACCAATTCACCGCCGGGCACCCATTCACGGCCGGACACCAATTTCCCGACGCAGTGCCGGAATACCGCCTACTTCAACCCACATGAAAAGCCAACCGTCAATGTCCGGGCCATCAGCCTGCCGTCTGTAGGCCCTGTCCGCCACACCCGCGCAGGACTACGATTTTGCCTGTTGACCAATTGCCGTGACCAGCACAGGCGGGGGCAAATGCAGAGTGAGGAAAACGCTGTGACGGTAACGACGATGGTGAGTGGACCGCACTGGCGGCGTGTAGTGGCAGCCCTCGCTAACACGGACGCTCGGACCGCCTACGCCCAAATAGTGCTCGGCGCCAAGCTCCCCGACGTGCTTGCTGACCTGAATGACCACCGGCGAAACCGGGCTATCGCTGCCCTCCTTGAGTCAGGACTCGTGGAACGCAATGCCGCCAGTGACCTTGAGGCACCCGAGGCGATCTTCCGCGACCTCCTCAGGCAGCAACCCCGGCGGCAGCCGCAGACCGGATTGGCCCGCTTCATGCGCTTGGGGAGGATCGAGAGGTATCCAGCCAACATGACGGAACGGCGGGAGCTCCTGGCCTGGATCGTCAGCGAAGCTATAGAGCCGGGCGAACACCTAACGGAAAAGCAGGTTAATGAACGACTGCTCAGTTATAGCGATGACGTCGTAATGCTGCGCCGCTACATGATCGACTTCGGACTCTTGGAACGGACGGCCTCGGGTTCCTCATACTCCCGGCAGGCATAACGCGGGCTCCAGGCAGGCATTAGGTGGGCTTTGAACTCGACGCTCTTTTAGCGCCCAAACCTGCCCGAGAGCCAACATTGGCACCCACGGGATGCAGCGGTTTCTTGTTCCACCGCGAGTCGAGCAGGATTCTCAGCGGTCAGCCCGCGCCCTGCCCCTCGCGGGCCACTTCTTCCAGAATCCTGGCTGTCGGCGCTGCCGTCATTAGCTGCCCGATCACCTCAGGTTTGTCCCACACCTGGCTGCGCAACTTTTCCAGAAAGCCGGTCGCGGCGTCCCTGGTGTCGAAATCAAGGAGCACGGCCACACTGTTCTGGTCCTCTGTGTCCCGGAACAAGCGGACTGCCCGGGCGCCGGAGGCGGCTCGGCCTGCGGGATCGGTGTCGAAGACCTTCTTAAAGGCCTCGTAGTCCCGGACCGGATAGCTAATCTGCAGGGTGAACATCGTCGTTCCTTTCCCTCGGGCTATGTCAGGACCACGATAGGCCGTCCAGCGTCATCCCGGTAGGGCCGGAGAGCGGGTTTGATCCGGTGCTTACGACCCGGTCGGTGACATTAGGCATCACAGTCGCTACGTTGAAGACCGGACACTAGTGCCCTGGGTTCGGGCGCCGAAAGAAGGACTGAGTGGACAGTGATGCTGGTACGTGGTTTCTGAGCCGCGCTGAGCGGGGAAATTTGGCCACAGACGTACACGCGGGCGGTGCCGGATCGCCGCCGTGGTCGGAGGGCAATCTCGTGCGGCCCCTGGTTCATGGTGCGACCTACTTCGCCCGGCTGCATGAGGAGTTGACGGCGCTCCAGGCGGGAGACCGCGTGTGGTTCACCGACTGGCGTGGCGACGCCGACGAGCGGCTGCTGGCGGACGGACCGTCGATCGGCGAGGTGCTCGCGGGCTTGGCCGGTGAGGGAGTGGAAGTGCGGGGGCTTGTCTGGAGATCCCATGGAGAGCGCGTATCGGCCCCGATCAGCGGCCGTTCCAATGAGCTCCTAAGCCGTCAGGTCAACGACGCCGGCGGAGAGGTGCTGCTGGATCAGCGTGTACGCGTGTTCGGCTCCCATCATCAGAAGCTCTTCGTCATTCGCCGTCGTGACAATCCGTCGCTGGATGTCGCGTTCGTTGGCGGGATCGACCTTTCCCACAGCCGTCGGGACGACGCCGACCACGCGGGAGACCCGCAAGCGGTGAGCATGGATTCCCGGTACGGGGAACGACCCCCGTGGCACGATGCCGCCCTCGAACTGCGTGGCCCCGTGGTGGCAGATGTCCTGGCCGTGTTTGCTGAACGGTGGAACGATCCCCATCCCCTGGACCGGCGCACCCCCTACCGGATGCTGCTGCAACGTCTGGCCCGAATGCCCCGGCACCCCGAACCGCTCCCGGCCATTGCTCCGCCGCCACCACCGGCGGGTCCTCATTCCGTGCAGCTGCTGCGCACTTACGGCGTTAGGCGTCCCCCGTTTCCGTTCGCGCCTGTTGGGGAGCGCAGCATTGCCCGCGCCTACACGAAAGCTTTCGCCCGCGCCCGCTCGCTAATCTACGTCGAGGACCAGTACCTGTGGTCGAAAGAGGTCGCAGCCGGAATCGCGGAGGCCCTCGACCGGAATCCCGACCTGAAGGTGATCGCCGTCGTACCCCGTTACCCCGACGCTGACGGGCCTCTCGCAGGGCCGGCGGCCCGGATCGGGCAACTGCATGCCATCAGCATGCTGCATAGGGTTGCGCCCAACAGGGTCGGCGTGTTCGACCTGGAGAACCGCGCGGGAACTCCGATCTATGTCCACGCCAAGATCTGCATCATCGACGACACCTGGTTCACCTGCGGCTCAGACAACTTCAACCGCCGGTCCTGGACCAACGACAGCGAGCTCACCTGCGCCGTACTCGACACGACTGTCGACAACCGGGAGGCGTCCGGCACAGACAACAGCCGCGACACTTTCCGGCCTTTGGCCCACGAGCTCCGGCTCCAACTCTGGGCCGAACACCTGGGCCTGGAGCAGAACGATCCCCAGCTCGTCGACCCGGCGGCCGGGCTCAAACTTTGGAACACCACCGCGGACGCTCTCGACCGCTGGCATGAAGCCGGCCGCCGTTCCACCCGCCCCGCCGGACACGCGCGCCACCACACTCCAGAGCCGGTGTCGGCCCGCCAACGCCTCTGGGCAGATCCGATGAGCCGTCTTCTCATGGATCCAGACGGCCGCCCGCGCCGACTGCGCGGCACTACCCAGTTCTAGACAAGACGCTGACGGCCGCGAACCAGCAGAACGCCTGAACGACTCCGGGGACTGTAGCCCCGCCACGCCGCTGAAACGACGGTGAGCACCACGCCGCAGCGGCAGTCTTCCTCGACGTCGTGACTTCTGTACTCAACGGATATAACCTGACCGGCGACGATCCGGTCCAAATTGAACCGCGTTCTCCGCCTCATCGATGTGCAGAGCTTGAAGATTTCAATCTTAAGGAGGAGCTGCCGATGTCCACGCTGAGCAAGGCTGCGCCAGACGTACTCCAGCGCTACTACCGGATCCTGGCCGCCGGCATAGATGCGTTCGACCCCGACGGCGAGCTTCGCACTTTGCTAATCGACGACCTCGAATTTGAAGGTCCGATCGCAGGGAAGCGCACAGGGGCCGCCGGATTCTGCCAAGGCGTAAAGGGCTTCATCGCCACGGTGTCGGACCTCGAGATCATCCAAGAGGTCCACGGCGCAGATGGCTCCGCGATACTCTACGACGCCCGCATGCCGGCCGGGTTTGTCAGGCTCGCAGAGTTCTTCCGCTTCGACAACGGCAAGATCTCGACACTCCGGATTCACTACGATCCCGCCGACTACGTACGACAAGGCGGCCGCTGATCTACCTCCCCGCCCGAGGCAGACGCCGGCGTCGCGGAATGATTCAGTCTAAATCCGTCCGCGGAGTCCCGACAGACCCCCGATAATTGCCCCGATGCGATGGAACAGCGCCGCTTGGGAACCACCCGGCGGACAACCACCTCGGAACTTTCACCACGCCTGCGCTCTTGCTCTCCCCGGCCGCTGCGCGTATGAGAGAAGCATGGGTTCGCGACGAGATGTCCTCCGCGGTCGCGTGGCAGTCGTGACTGGCTCGACGCGCGGCCTGGGGTTGGCCATGGCCCGGTTGCTGGGGCATCAGGGTGCGACGGTGGTGCTGGCGTCCAGGTCGGACGCCGACGTCGAGGCCGCCGTCGAGCGGCTGCACGCGGAAGGGATCACGGCGTCCGGGCGTCAGTGCGACACCGGTGAACTGGCCGACGTCGAGGCCCTGCGCGACGAGGCCCTTAGCCGCGGGACGCTCGACATCTGGGTCAACAACGCCGGAGCTTCCGGTGTCTTCGGGCCGACGGCGTCCACGCCGGTCGAGGACTTCACACAAGTGGTGCGCACGAACATCCTCGGCACGTTCCACGGGTCGAGGGTGGCGTTGCCGGTGTTCATCGGCCAAGGTCGCGGCGACCTCGTCAACGTGTACGGCCACGGCGACCAGGGGCCGGTGGCGCTGCAGAACGCGTATGCGTCAAGCAAGCGTTGGGTCCGGCAGTTCACCGAGACGTTGCGGGTGGAGACCAAGGGCACCGGCGTCCGGGTGCATGGCATGAATCCGGGCCTGGTGATCACGGACATGCTGGGGCACGTCACGTCCCAGCCCGGGTACGAGCATCGACTGAGCGGGCTGCAGGTCGTCGTCGGGCTGTGGGGGCAGACCCCTGACGACGCGGCGCGCCCGCTCCTGGACCTCGTAACGTCGGACACCGCCGAGTTCCGGTATCTGACCAAGACGACCATGGTGACCCGCGGGGTGCGCAACCTGCTGGCCGGACGCCTCCGTCGCGCCAGGCGCATGCCTCTGGACGTCACCGTCCTGGACTCGAACCGCCAGGGCTGACCGGGTCCGTGTAAAAAGCGGTTCCGCAGCCACTCCCCCTCCGCTGGACCGTCCGTCAGCACCGTCCGTCAGCCCATGCGAAGACCTAGTAGGTATAGAAACCCTCGCCCGTCTCGACGCCGAGCTTGCCATGGTCGATGTAGTTGGCCTTGAGGTACCGAGCGAAGGCTTGAGATCCGGGGTCTGGCGATGAGGCGGCAATGTTGTAGGCGGTTCCCAGCCCGACGACGTCGTAGATCTGGAACGGACCGCTCGGCGCTCCGGTGGCAATGCGCCACGTCTTGTCGATCGTTTCCGGGCTGGCGACGCCTTGCAGCAGCAGGCCGGCGGCCGCGTTCAGGAGCGGGACCAGCAGGGAGTTCAGCACGTAGCCGGCCTTCTCCTTCCTGATCTCGATCGGCTCCAGCCCGCTGTTTCGCGCGAAGTCGACGACGGCGTCGAAGACTGCGGGATCGGTTTCGGCGGTGCCCATCACCTCGGCGATGTTCTGCGCCCAGATGTTGTTGGCGTAATGGATGGCGAGGAAGCGGTCGGGGCGGCCCGTGGAATCTTTAAGATCACTGGGCAGCAAAGTTGATGAGTTCGTGGCGAAGATGGTCTTGGCGGGGGCCAGATCTGCGAGCGTGCGGTAGACGTCCCGCTTCACCTCGAGCAGCTCAGGAACGGCCTCGATCACGAGGTCTGCATCGGCGACGGCGTCCCCGAGGTTGGCGGTGAGGCGGAGGTTTTCAAGAGCTGCCTCGGCTTTGCTCTCTCCGGCACCGCCGACGTTGGCCGCCCGATAGATGCCGACAAGCCGGGCGAAGCGCGCCCGGGCCTTCTCCAGGGCGTCGCCGTCGACGTCGTAGGCGGTGACAGCGAGTCCGTGGAAGGCGGCCTGATAGGCGATCTGGGAACCGAGCACTCCGGTGCCGAGCACGGTCAGGGTCTTGATCTCGTGGGGCATGCGGGTTCTTCCTTTCCACCCGGCGCTAGGAACGGCCGGGGTTGACGGACCCGTAGATACTGCGGATCCAGATGGTGGATAACACGTCCAGGGCATGGGACTCCGCGATCGCGGGAATCTCCCGGTTGAGGACGGCGGTGATCACCCGCTCGTTCATGAGATTGAGGCTTACGGCCAGGTCATGGGCGTCGATGCCGTCCGGCGCAGCACCTCGGGCTTGCTCGGACGCGATGACGTCGCTCGAGAAATCGACCCAGGACTGCATCGATTTGGACCAGAGGGTGCGCACCTCGTCGTTGCGGGTCCGCGCTGCAATCGCCGCGGTGGCGACGCCGCGATGGGCCACGAACACCTCAACGAACATGCCAATGGAGCGCGTCCAGGCTCCCGCGGGGTCACTTTCGAAATTTCGCGGCAACTCGCTGACCCGGTGTTCCACCTCGGAGATCACCCGGTCCAGAAGGGCCAGCAGCATCTCATCCTTGGACGAGAAGTAGAAGTAGAAGGTGGGGCGCGAGATGCCGGCGCCGCGGGCCAGCTCCTCGATCGAAACGTCGTCGAAGGACCGCTCGCCAAGGAGCGCCTCGGCGGTGGTGAGGATCGCGTCCTGGCGTTCATCCCCCGAGACCCGTGCTGTACGTCTTCCACGTGGAGCCATGCGCCCATCCTAACGCGAGGTATCAACACGGTGTTGACTCTCTCGACTTTAAGTCGATAGCGTGGCGTGATGAGCGCGCACGTGGATGTGTTGATTGTCGGAGCCGGGCTGAGCGGCATAGGTTTCGCGAGCCGGCTGAAACGCGAAACACCAGGAAAGACGTTCGCGATCCTGGAGTCCCGGGGCACGGTGGGCGGCACCTGGGATCTCTTCCGATACCCGGGCGTCCGCTCCGACAGCGACATGTACACCCTCGGCTATTCCTTCCGGCCCTGGGCCGGTGCCAAGGCGATTGCCGACGGCGATGCGATCCGCGACTACATCGAGGCGACCATTGCGGACGAGGGCCTGTCCCCGCAGATCCGGCTGAACACCCGGGTGGTCTCTGCCGACTGGTCCAGCGACACCGCGCTGTGGACGGTGACGGCCGTCCGCACATCCGAGGGCGAATACCGGCACGGCGACCCGGGACCCGGCACCGCCGAGGCGGTCACGTACACATGCTCTTTCCTGTCTGTGTGCTCGGGCTATTACCGCTATGACGAGGGGTTCACCCCTGCCATTGACGGCGCCGACACCTTCACCGGATCGATCGTCCACCCGCAGCACTGGCCGGCCGACCTCGATTACGAGGGCAAGCAGGTGGTGATCATCGGCAGCGGGGCCACCGCGGTGACACTTGTGCCGTCCATGGCGAAGGCGGCCGCGAAGGTGACGATGCTGCAGCGCTCCCCCACGTACATCGCCCCCGTGCCGTCCCGCGACCACCTGGCCGACCGCCTCCGGGGCAAGCTGCCCGCGCAACTGGCGTACGACGTCGTCCGGGTCAAGAACATTCTCTTTTCGATGTTCACGTACCAGCTCAGCCGACGGCGGCCGGAGACCATGAAAGCGATCCTGCGCAAATCTGCGGTCGCCAAGCTGCCGCAGGGCTTTGCGGTGGACACGCACCTGGCGCCGTCGTATCAGCCGTGGGACCAGCGGGTCTGCGCGATCCCCAACGGGGACCTCTACCGCGCGATCAGCGCAGGCACTGCCGACATCGTCACCGACAGGATCTCCCGGATCACGCCGGACGGGATTGACCTGGTCTCGGGCGGGTCGATCCCGGCCGAGGTCATCGTCACGGCGACGGGATTGAATCTGCTGGTGATTGGCGGGATGGCGCTCACCGTCGACGGCGATCCCGTGGACGTGGGCAAGACCCTGACCTACAAGGGCATGATGCTCGACGGCGTGCCCAACTTTGCGCTCACCATCGGGTACACCAATGCATCGTGGACCCTGAAGGCGGATCTGGTCGCAGGCTACGTCTGCCGGCTGCTGAAGCACCTTGACCGGCGGGGACTGCATTGGGTGGTGCCCGCGGCGCCTGCCGATGTCGCCAACGGTGAGCTGTCCACCCTGATTGACCTGAAGGCCGGCTACATTTTCCGCGGGGCCGATCAGCTGCCCCGGCAGGGTGCCGGTTCACCGTGGCGGCTGCACCAGAACTACTTCCGAGACTTCGCCCTCCTGAGGGCCGGCAGGTTGACCGACCGGGTCCGTTTCGGTCGGCGCGGACAACGGGTCCGGGCGTCCGGTGGGGCGCAACTTGTGCGCCGGGATCCCCTGGCGCTCCCGGGAACGGGATACGTCGACGTCGCAGGCACGCGGTTGCGCTACCGGAAGACCGGCAGCGGCGACCCCGTGCTGGTCCTGCACGGGATCGGCCAGAGCCTGGAGGACTGGAACGGGCAGCACGAGCGGCTCTCGGCACGCCACGCCGTTTACAGCGTGGACCTGCCCGGATTTGCTTACTCGGAACGGCTTTCCGGGCCGGCGACGTTGGCGAAGCTGGCCGACGTCTTGCCGGCTTTCCTCGACGCCGTCGGGGTGCACGAGCCGCTCCCCGTGATGGGAAACTCGCTGGGCGGGGCCGTCGCCATGAAACTGGCTGCCGAACACCGGGACCGTGTTTCGGCGCTGGTTCTTGCGAACAGTGCCGGGTTTGGCAAGGAGGTTGCACTGGTATTGCGCCTGCTCGCGGTCGGGCCGCCCGCGGCGTTGTTGTTGCGTCCGGCTCCAGTGGCTTCGCGCCGCACCGTGCAGTCGATCTTCTACGACAAAGCACTGGTGACCGACGCCCGCGTTGACCACGCGTTCGCTTTGTCGCAGCGGGCGTCCCACCGCCAAACCCTCCTCGACGTCGCCCGCGACCTCGGAACCATCTTTGGCGTCAGGGCCGGTTGGCGGAGGGCCCTCCTCGGGGCGTTGGCCCAGTCGGAGACTCCCACGCTCGTGGTCTGGGGCGACCACGACCACATTCTCCCGTTCAGCCACCTCGAGGCGGCAGTGGCAGCGTTGCCACACGCCGAGTCGTACACATTCTCGAAGACGGGGCACATGCCGCAGATCGAACGGCCCGACGAGTTCGCCGCGGTGGTGGAGGACTTCCTGTCACGGGTGCCGGCGGGGAGGCAGGCGGCGGCCATCTGAGGCGTGTGGGCGATCGGAAGGCATAAATAACTTGCCCTGGCTGTAATTACTGGCCGCGTCCCGGAAACTTTGCTTTCAAGCGGGACATTCGGGCCGCCGTCATAAGAATTGGGGGCTACACAATGCATTCACATCGCGCCAGACTCTTCACTGCCGTCACCATCGCAGGTTCTTCCATCGGCCTCGCCCTTGCCGGCTGTGGGCCACAGCCAGGGGCTCCGGCCGCCGCTTCGACCCTTGTCGTGAGTACCATGGCAGACCGCACGGCGACGTTAACTTTCCCGCCTGCTTCCACTGCAGGACCGACGGCACCTGCCGCCAGGGCGGTACCGGCGTCGAAGGTTCCCGCCTCAGCGGCTAAGCACGGGTCTCCCGCGCTGAAGACCTTCACGTTCCCGGACGGACACATCTCGTTCGCCTATCCGGAGACGTGGACCGTGCGAACCGTGCACCCGCCCGCCGGCCTTCCCGGCGTTGAGGTCACCGTTGCTGACGGTGCGGGAAACGATCTGCTCTTCCTGGCCAACGGCGTCACTGCAGGGTGTGCTGGCGGTCCCGTGACGCGTCACGTGTTCGATCACAAGGCAGTTTCCGGAATGACGGCGGCGGACGGCAAGAAGCCCGTCTTCGGATTCGCTGTGGAATCCTCTGGTGATGGCGATGCCTACTTCATGGGGCTAACTGATCCCCGGTCGCTGAAGGAGGGCGAGGGCGTCGCATCATGGTGCAATCTCGTCTCCACCGCCACCGGCGGACTGTTCACCCGGGTTCTTTTCGGCGACCCGGGGTTCCCGAACAGGGAGGCCGCGAAAGCCTGGATGGCGACAAACCAATACACCCAACTCAAGGCCCTGCTGCTCAGCCTGAGCTACACCTGACGGTCGGACCGAGGATCGCGGTCGCTCGTACCCACGCAGGTGCGAGCGGCCCGATCACGGTCACTTCCAGGTGAGGCCGACATGCAGGCCGGTGGGCGGGGTGGTAAGACCAAGCGGCGCCGAGAGGAACTACGCGGCAGATCCGCCTCATGGGCACACAATAAATGACCTTTGAACGAAACGACCCCGCACGCGTCTGCGTGCCGGGTCGTTTCGGGTTACGAGGAGGTGTGAGACCCGAGGCTAGTTGGCGGAAATTGCCAGAAATTAATCACCGTCATTCCGTGGATTTTTCTCTAACGCTGTCGGATAACTGACCTAGTTGGCGAAGACACTTGGAGACGGCGACTCCGGCCTGTACTTAGTCACTTAAGGTCCTGTTCGTCCCTGGTTCTGAGAGTGGTTACCATTCGTCATCGATAAACGGTTCATAGACCGACCCGAAGCGCTCATGGGGCTTCTTTTTCGAAGAACAGCGCCATGACGTCGGCCGGCCAGTCCGTCGCGCGACTCGTTTCCTTGTCGACGTGGGCAACGGTCATGACGCAGCGCGACACGTTCGTTCCGCCGGAATCGACCATAGCGCACTCGATAAGCGCATCGGGCCCGCGGAACTCTCGCACGAACGACGTGATGGTGATCTCCTGATCGCCCCGAGCAGGCCGCAGAAAGTCGATCTCCATCCTCCGGACCCAGACCATGAACGGCAATGTCCCCAGCGTTTCCAGATCCCAACCGACATAGTCCCGCAGGCCCTCCATCCGGTGATCTGCGTAATAGGTCGCGTATTCCCCCGTGCTCACGTGGTTGTAGGGGTCGAGCTCGGAGAACTTGACCCGGTGCGTGCTCTTGTAAACGATCGGTACCTTCGACATTCAGCGCCCCTTCGCTTGCCACAATATTGCTCGCCGAACCCGCAAGCGAGCCGATCCGCCCCTAGCGGTTCAGGAGCCCGTATCCCCGTCTGAGGAGCCGCCCCTTCGGCCCCACGAGCCGAAAAGTGTGGGGCGGGCAGGACCGGTAGGCGACCGCACCCGACGGACGGCCACCATGGCACATGCCCCAATCAGCACGCCGATGAACACGAGGGAAAGACCGACGGTGAACCAACCGCCATGCCCAAAAAGCATCATCACAACGCCCGCCAGGGACAGGCCCTTCGCCGCGACGTCCAGATACAATGGGCCCCTCAGGTTCTCCATGCAACTAGGGTAAACCCGTCACACTCCACCAGCGCCGCCCGGCTATCGAGGCTCTGCGACGCCGCCATTCAGGCCCTCCTCGAACCGGACAGGAATGACCGCCCGTAACGGACGGCGGAGTGGAACCGGCGCGCAACTGGCCTGAGCGGTGAGCGCTTCGAGGATGAGCTTTGCCCATGAAGCGGAAGTGTTGGGGTCGCGTCCCGCAAAAACGGCCCCGCACGCGTATGCGTGCGGGGCCGCCGTCCCGGTTTATGAGCACAACAGGAGCGAGCGATGGGACAGAGAGTTGGGAGGAACTAGAAGTCCCAGTCATCATCCTCAGTATTAACAGCCTTGCCAATCACGTACGACGAACCCGAGCCCGAGAAGAAGTCGTGGTTTTCGTCAGCGTTCGGCGACAGGGCCGACAGGATGGCCGGGTTCACGTCGGTGACGGAGGCCGGGAACATGGCCTCGTAGCCCAGGTTCATCAGGGCCTTGTTGGCGTTGTAGTGCAGGAACTTCTTGACGTCCTCGGCCAGGCCGACGGAGTCGTAGAGGTCGTGCGTGTACTGGACCTCGTTCTCGTACAGCTCGAAGAGCAGCTCGAAGGTGTAGTCCTTGATCTCCTGCTTGCGCTCCTCCGACAGGCCTTCCAGGCCCTTCTGGAACTTGTAGCCGATGTAGTAGCCGTGGACGGCCTCGTCACGGATGATGAGGCGGATGAGGTCGGCCGTGTTCGTCAGCTTGGCCCGGGAGGACCAGTACATCGGCAGGTAGAAGCCCGAGTAGAACAGGAAGCTTTCCAGCAGCGTCGAGGCCACCTTGCGCTTGAGGGGGTCGTCACCCTGGTAGTAGTCCATGACGATCTGGGCCTTCTTCTGAAGGTTCTCGTTCTCGGTGGACCAGCGGAACGCCTCGTCGATCTCCTTGGTGGAGGCCAGCGTGGAGAAGATGGAGGAGTAGCTCTTGGCGTGCACGGACTCCATGAACGCGATGTTCGTGTAGACAGCCTCTTCGTGCGGGGTGAGGGCGTCCGGAATCAGCGAAACGGCGCCGACGGTGCCCTGGATGGTGTCCAGCAGGGTCAGGCCCGTGAACACGCGCATGGTGAGCTGCTGCTCGTCCGGGGTCAGCGTCGCCCACGACTGCACGTCGTTGGACAGCGGCACCTTCTCCGGCAGCCAGAAGTTGTTGACCAGGCGGTTCCAGACGTCCACGTCCTTGTCGTCCTGGATGCGGTTCCAGTTGATCGCCTCGACGTGGCTAAGCAGCTTGACCTTTTCGGTCATGTCATCCCCTAAATGTTGGGTTTAGTTCTTTGTTAAAGCGTACGACGGCGGG
>NZ_KI914954.1:103685-112215 GCF_000520575.1 Arthrobacter sp. I3 | reverse complement strand
ACGCAGCCCTCTACCTCGGTCCCTTCCAGCGCGAGCTGGCGGAGACGGATGTAGTAGATGGTCTTGATGCCCTTCTTCCAGGCGTAGATCTGGGCCTTGTTGATGTCGCGCGTGGTGGCGGTGTCCTTGAAGAACAGCGTCAGGGACAGGCCCTGGTCCACGTGCTGCGTGGCGGCGGCGTAGGTGTCGATGACCTTCTCGTAGCCGATCTCGTACGCGTCCTGGTAGTACTCCAGGTTGTCGTTCGTCAGGTACGGCGCCGGGTAGTACACGCGGCCCAGCTTGCCTTCCTTGCGGATCTCGATCTTTGACGCCACCGGGTGGATCGAGGAGGTGGAGTTGTTGATGTAGGAGATCGAGCCGGTGGGCGGCACGGCCTGCAGGTTCTGGTTGTAGATGCCGTGCTCCATGACGGAGGCCTTCAGCTCGCGCCAGTCATCCTGGGTGGGGATGTGGATGTTCTTGAACAGCTCCGCGACCTTCTCGGTCTGCGGGACCCATTCCTGCTCGGTGTACTTGTCGAAGAACTCGCCGGAGGCGTACTTGGACTTCTCGAAGCCGCCGAAGGTCTGGCCGGTCTGGATGGCCAGCAGGTTGGAGGCACGGACCGCGTGGAACACCACCGAGTAGAAGTAGATGTTGGTGAAGTCCAGGCCCTCTTCGGAGCCGTAGTGGACCCGCTCACGGGCCAGGTAGCCGTGCAGGTTCATCTGGCCGAGGCCGATCGCGTGGCTCTGGTCGTTGCCGCGGGCAATCGAGGGCACCGAGGTGATGTTGGACATGTCCGAGACGGCCGAGAGGGACCGGATGGCCGTCTCGATGGTCAGGCCGAAGTCCGGCGAGTCCATGGTCTTGGCGATGTTCAGCGAGCCCAGGTTGCAGGAGATGTCCTTGCCGGTCTGGTCGTAGGACAGGTCATCGTGGTACGTGGTGGGCTGGGAGACCTGGAGGATCTCCGAGCACAGGTTGGACATGATGATCTTGCCGTCGATCGGGTTTTCCCGGTTCACGGTGTCCTCGAACATGATGTACGGGTAGCCGGATTCGAACTGGATCTCGGCGAGCGTCTGGAAGAACTCGCGCGCCTTGATCTTGGTCTTCTTGATCCGGGAATCGTCCACCATCTCGTAGTACTTCTCGGTGACCGAGACGTCGGAGAACGGCATGCCGTAGACCTTTTCGACGTCGTACGGGGAGAACAGGTACATGTCCTCGTCCCGCTTGGCGAGCTCGAAGGTGATGTCCGGGATGACGACGCCGAGCGAGAGGGTCTTGATGCGGATCTTCTCGTCCGCGTTCTCGCGCTTGGTGTCCAGGAAGCGGTAGATGTCCGGGTGGTGCGCGTGCAGGTACACCGCACCGGCACCCTGGCGGGCACCGAGCTGGTTGGCGTAGGAGAAGCTGTCCTCGAGGAGCTTCATCACGGGGATGACACCGGAGGACTGATTCTCGATCTGCTTGATCGGCGCGCCGACCTCGCGGATGTTGGTCAGCGCGAAGGCCACGCCGCCGCCGCGCTTGGACAGCTGCAGCGCGGAGTTGATGGACCGGCCGATCGACTCCATGTTGTCTTCGATGCGGAGCAGGAAGCAGGAGACCAATTCGCCGCGCTGGCGCTTGCCGGCGTTCAGGAACGTCGGGGTGGCCGGCTGGAAGCGGCCCTCGATGATCTCGTCCACCATCTGGGTGGCGAGCTTCTCGTCGCCGCGGGCCAGGTGCAGGGCCACCATGCAGACGCGGTCCTCGTAGCGCTCCAGGAAGCGCTTTCCGTCGAACGTCTTCAGCGTGTAGGAGGTGTAGAACTTGAACGCGCCGAGGAAGGTCTCAAAGCGGAACTTCTTCTTGTACGCGCGGTTGTAGAGCTCGCGGATGAAGTTCATCGTGTACTGGTCGAGGGTTTCGCGCTCGTAGTACTCGTTCTTGACGAGGTAGTCGAGCTTTTCCTCGAGGTCGTGGAAGAACACGGTGTTGTTGTTCACGTGCTGCAGGAAGTACTGGTGCGCGGCCTCGCGGTCGGCCTCGAACTGGATCTCCCCGTTGGGGCCGTAGAGGTTCAGCATGGCGTTCAGCTCGTGGTAGCCCAGGCCCTTGTACGCGGCCGGCATCTCGTGCTTCTTCTCAACAGCGGCGGCGGCGGTACCGGTGCCCGTGTGCAGGCCTGCGCCTTCAGTTACTGCTGTGTCTGCGACAGTCGTGTCCAAAACTCTTCCAATCCTTGTTGTACGCGGTTGACGTCTTCCGGCGTCCCCATGAGTTCGAAGCGATATAGGTGCGGGACCTTGCACTTGGCGGCGATGATGTCCCCTGCCATGCAGTAGTTGTCCCCGAAATTGGTGTTTCCCGCGCCAATTACTCCGCGGATCAGCTTCCGGTTGCCCGGATCGTTCAAAAACCTGATGACCTGCTTTGGAACAGATCCCTCTCCCCCGGTGCCCCCATAGGTCGGGAGCAACAAAACGTAGGGCTCCCGGGCCACCAGCGGAGCGTCCCTCGGGTAAAGGGGGATCCTGGCGGCGTCGACGCCCAGCTTCGCAACGAAGCGTGCGGTGTTTTCGGAGGTGGAGGAAAAGTAGATGAGCCGGCAGTGTGTGGTGATGGCCGGTGCTGCCGTGCTGACCGCTTCCCCGCCGTCAGCCGTGGCAGCCACCCGATCTTCAGTTGTTACAGCCACGGTGGTCACCTCATCTACCGTGAATTCTTGCCTTGTAGCGGCGTCCTGGGCTTTTCAGGCGACAGGGCTTTTCAGGCTACAGCGACGGCGGCAGCCTGCGCCAGTTCTTCGATCTTGTCCGGGCGGAAACCTGACCAGTGGTCCTGGTCGGTGACGACAACGGGGGCCTGCATGTAGCCCAGGGACTTCAGGCGCTCGAGGGCTTCCGCGTCCTGGGAAATGTCGACGCTCTGGTAGGCGATGCCCTTCTTGTCCAGCGCGCGGTAGGTCGCGTTGCACTGAACGCAGGCCGGCTTCGTGTAAACCGTAACGGTCATGGTCCTGTCCCCTTTGTTGAAGTCTTCTGTGGAGCGCAATCCCGGCTCCGGATGTCCCGCGCTGATGCTCTGCTGGAACTGTATGTCGATACTACATGTAGTGCAAGAGCCTCATGTGGACCCCAAGATGATGTATTACAAGTATGTCATTTAACCCACCTTTAATCCACAGGAGGGGGCCCTCCAAATGTCCGGATTTCCGCCATTTTGGCGGACGAAATCCACACCCTGTGGAGTAGTTAGCCACATTAATCACGCCCGCGTGTCGCACCGCAGACGGCGTGTCGCGCGCCGCAGCGGGGACCCGGATCGGTGGCGCCGGCCACTACATCTGGTGTCCGGGCACACGAAAGAGGCGGGCACATGGTGCCCGCCTCAAGCGATTCGTGATTGTTCTAACACCGGCGCTAGGAAGCGGAGTCGAGCACGATCTGCTGCACGTCGAGGTAGCCCGTTTCAAACCCGGCCCGGGAGTAGCAGAGGTAGAACAGCCACATCCGCTGGAAGACCGCGTCGAAGCCCATGGCCCCCACCTCGTCTTCGCGGGCCATGAACCGTTCCTCCCAGAGCCGCAGCGTCTGGGCGTAATGCTCGCCCATGGCGAGGCGTTCGCGGACGCGCAGTCCGGTCTGCTTCGCGGTGATGTCCTCGATGGCGCGGACGGACGGAATGACCCCGCCCGGGAAGATGTACTTGTGCACCCAGGTGTAGCTGGTGCGGGTGGCCATGAGCCGGTCGTGGGCGATCGTGATGGCCTGGATGGCCACCTTGCCGCCCGGGGCCAGGACCCGCTCGATGGTCTGGAAGTAGGTGGCCCAGTATTCGAAGCCGACGGCCTCGATCATTTCGACCGAGACGACGGCGTCGTACTCGCCCTCCACGGCGCGGTAGTCCTTGAGCTCGATCGTGACGGCGTCGGCGTAGCCGGCCTCGGCCACGCGCTGGCGGGCCAGTTCCTGCTGCTCGCTGGAGAGCGTCACGGAGTAGACGGTGGCGCCGCGGGCGGCGGCGCGCAGGGCGAGCTCTCCCCAGCCGGTGCCGATTTCCAGGACCCGGGTGCCTTCCTTCACGCCGGCCTTGTCCAGCAGCCGGTCAATCTTGGCCTGCTGCGCGGCGGCCAGCCCGTCCCAGGTCACGTTCCGCAGGGCGTCGCCGCTTTCCGGGAAGAGGGCGCTGGAGTACGTCATGGTGCTGTCCAGGAACGAGGCGAAGAGCTCGTTGGAGAGGTCGTAGTGCCGGGAGATGTTGGAGCGGGTGTTCTTCTCCGTGTTCCGTTCCCTGCGCGGCTGGCGCGGCAGGTACAGGCCGCGCAGCTTCTGCAGCGGCTCAGGCACGAGCGTGCCGACGCGGGAGGCAAACACCTCCATGACGGCGGTCAGGTCATCGGCATCCCAGTCGCCGGCCATGAAGGACTCGCCCAGGCCGATCAGGCCGCCGTCGCCGAGGCGGGTGGCGAAGGCAACGGGCCGGTTGATGGTCATGACGGGATAGCCGGCGGCAGCCTCGTCAGAGGCGGTGCCGGCGGGTACCTGGTCGGAGGGAGCCGTGCCCAGTGCTGCTTTGCCCAATACTGTGCCGTCCGGGTACCGGACTTCCAGCGGCAGCCTGCGCACGGCCGCCTTGAAGATGGCGTCCGCAGCGCGTCCGGCCACACGGGCCTTGAGGCTCGAGGGCACCGTGGCGATGCTGGGCCAGATGGCGGCGTCGATGGTGGCGGGAGGCTGGGGAACGGTGTACGGCACCCTGCCGGTGACGAGCCCGCTGTTGACGGCGCTGCCGTTTACTGCGCTGCTGTGCGTGGTGCCCTGTGCCCGTCCCGTACCGGATCCGGTCGCTTCGGTCATTGTCACTGAACTGCCTCCTGTGAGGGGTGGTGTGGTTTTTTGATGATGGGCAGGCGGCGCGCCCACAGTTTGATGCCCTGCCAGCGGATCTGTGCCGCGACACGCAGCGGGGCCGCGGGTACGGCGAGCGCCGCGGACACGATGTTCCGCACGCTTGCTTCGTGCCGGACGCCGTCCATGGTGGCGATGAAGGGCTGCTGTCCCTCCCGTTCCAGGACGATCGATACGGCGAGCCGTTCGCCGGGTTCGGGGAGCTTCATGCGGTACTCGCCGTCGACGTCGTTGAACGGCGAAACATAGAACGCCTTAGGGACGCTCGCCCTGCCCGTGGCGTCGGTTTCGAGGAGGTAGCAGTGCCGCTCCCCGTACGTGTTGTGGACCTCGGCGACGACGCAGCGCAGCTCACCGGAGGCACTATGGCACCAGAACACGCTCAGCGGGTTGAACACGTGCCCGAACACCCGGGCGCTGGCAAGCATGGTGATGCGTCCGCCGTCGGGCTTTATCCCCTGGGTGGCAAGGTAGCTTTCCACGTTGCCGCGCAGGGTGCCGTCCGGATCGCCGAGGTGGTCTTCCACCCGGAATCCCGCCAGCGGCCGCAGCAGGCGCGGCAGCTGCGGGAGATGGTCGACGTCGACATACCAGCTGTAGCTGCGGTAGGTGAAAGCGTTGCGCAGCGGAGTCCGCCGCACATGGGCGATGGCAGTGCGGTAGATGGCCGCGCCGTGGAGGGCGGCCGGATGGATGGTGGCCGGCGCGCTCATGGCACCTCCACCGCGGCCGGCTGGACTGCGGCCGGCTGGACTGTGGCCGGCTGGACTGTGGCCGGGGCGGGGTCCGGGTCCACGGCCCCTGCGCCGATGTTGACCGTGCCGATGTTAACAGCGTCGCTGTTGACCGGGTCCCAGTCGCGGCCGAGCCGGGCGGCGGCCTTGAGGCCGGACAGGGCGCCGTCCTCATGGAATCCCCAGCCGTGGTACGCGCCGGCGAAGGCCAGCCGCCCGTCGCCGAGTCCGAGGATCCGCTGCTGCGCCGCCAGCGACTCCGGGGTGTACTGCGGGTGCTCGTAGACCATCCGGTCCAGGACCGTGGCGTCGTCGATCAGCTCGGATTCACCGAGGCTGACGATGTACCGGCCGCCGTCGACGGGTTCCAGCCGTTGCAGCCGGGTCATGTCGTAGCTGACCAGGACCTTGTCCGGCCGGGCGTCGCAGGACGGCAGCCGGTAGTTCCAGGAGGCCTGGGCGTTGGGGCTGGCCGGCAGCACGGCCTCGTCACGGTGGAAGAGCGTCTGGTTCACCGAATACGGCATGCCGCCAAGGGCGGCCCTCTCGGCCGCCGAGGCGTCGGTGAGCATGCGCAGGGCCTGCGCCGGGTGGGTGGCGATCACGACGGCGTCAAAGGTCTCGCGCACGGTCCCGGCACCGAGCGCGGACGTGACGTCGACGCCGTCGGCGTGCCGGTGCACCGCGGTGACCGGGTTGGCGAGCCGGATGTCCGGCAGAGTCGCGGCGACCTTGTCGACGTAGCTGCGCGAGCCGCCGGTGACGGTCCGCCATTGCGGGGAGCCCTTGACGCCGAGCAGGCCGTGGTGGCCCAGGAAGGTGAACAGGTAGCGGGCCGGGTAGGCCAGCGCGGTGGTGGGGTCGCAGGACCAAACGGCGCTGACCACGGGGGTCATGAAGTGCGAGATGAAATAGCTGCTGAACTTCTCCTGGGCCAGGAACTCCCCCAGGGTGAGCTCGTGTCCGGCGACTGCCGTGCCTGTGGCGGGTTCGGCCAGCAGTGCGCGGGCCCGGCGGTGGAACCGGGTGACTTCCAGCAGCATCCGCAGGTAGCGGCCACGCAGCAGGGTGGACGGCCGGGGAATGATCCCGCGCCCCTTGGCCCGTGCGCCGGCGTATTCCAGCCCGCAGCCGTCGCAGCGGACGGACATGCTCATTTCGGAGTCCTGGGTTTCGACGCCGAGCTCGGCGAACAGGCGCAGGAGCGTGGGATACGTCCGCTCGTTGTGGACGATGAAGCCGGTGTCCACACCCAGCGTGGGTCCGTTCTGCTGCGTCACATCGTGGGTGTGGGCGTGGCCGCCGAGCCGGGAGTCGGCCTCGAAGAGCGTTACCCGGTCCTGCCCGTTCAGCACGTACGCGGCGGTCAGCCCCGCCACTCCGCTGCCGATGACGGCGACGCGCCGGCCTGCCGGAATCCCTGCTGCTTGCGACACTGATCTGCTCCTGTTGTCTGGCCCGAAGTCTCTTATGGGCAATTCGATGCTGTCGGGTGGCCGGATGAGTATGAATGTGGAATTTTTCAGTTTTGCTGTCAGACCGTCGCCAGTGACGCCGTCATCTGCCACGTGAGCTGGGTTCCTCGGATTCTCCTGCATGGGCCCGGCCGCGCAGCGCAGACTTTCCGTGCGGACATTCCGCCAGACACATCAGCACGCAGACCGGCACGGCCGCCGGAGGGCCGGATATGCCACAATGAAGCGGGAATTCCGGTCCCGTCTCCGTGGACCCGCAACCAGGCGAAGGGCAGCCCTTGATCAACCCCGTCCATCTCCGGACCCTTGTGGAAGTGATCCGGCTTGGCTCGTTTGCGGCCGCCGCCACCCGGTTGGGCTACACGGCTTCGGCCGTCTCCCAGCAAATGTCGGCACTGGAACGCGACACCGGCGTCACCTTGTTCCAGCGCGCGGCCCGCAGCATCCAGCCGACCGAAGCCGCCGTCGTCATGACCCGGCACGCCGCCAAGGTTTTGACGGACATCGAGACGCTGATGGCCGCCGCTTCCCGGGCGCAGGAGAGTCCCAGCCAGGAGCTGCGGCTGGGCATCTTCCCGAGCCTCGCCACCTATGTGCTGCCGCCGATCCTGCGGAACCCGGCCTGGAAGAAGCTCGGCATCGACCTGCGTGTCTCGGTCGCGGAGCCGGCCCAGACCATCCAGGGGCTGCGGACCGGCGGCGAACTCGACGTCGCCCTGGTGTACCAGGTGGGACAGTCCGGACTCGCCTGGCCGCACACCGTGGACCGGCAGTGGATCGGCGACGACGACTTCCGCGTGGTGCTGCCCGCAGCCTGGGGCATCGGCACGGATTCCAAGGTCGCCGCGCCGCACCTATCGGACATGCCCTGGATCATGCACCACCCGGGCACGTCCGACGCCACGGTGATCGAACGGCTCTTCGCGAGCTGCAACCTGCACCCCCGCGTGGTGGCCTACAGCGATGACTTCCACGCGAGCCTCGAGATGGCCGCCGCCGGGCTCGGCGCCGCCCTGGTCCCCGACCTCGCCCTGCGGCACCGGCCTGCCGGGGTGGTGGTCCTAGATGTGCCGGAGATCCGGCTGGCACGGAATGTTTTCGCCCTGCTGATCAACGAGAAACGGACGGCCCAGGTGCAGCTCTTCGTGGAGCTGCTGGCCGAGACGATGCACCGGTCCGGGACCGCGCGAAAGGACTGAGCTGAAGCCCCCGTTAGCCCGGCGGGCGTTCAGCGCTTCCTGGCCCGCTTCCCGCCCGGCGCCACCAGCGCGTCGATGATCCGGTGCTTGGTCCGGGTGTACGGCGGATAGATCAGTTCCAGCGTGTCCGGCCACAGCGGCTTGTCCAGGGTGGGGCGCTCATGCGAGAACGTCCGCACCGAATGTTCCCCGTGATAGGCCCCCATGCCGCTGCCGCCGACCCCGCCGAACGGCAGCCC
>NZ_KI914954.1:89727-103585 GCF_000520575.1 Arthrobacter sp. I3 | reverse complement strand
CAGCAGCGCCCCGACAAGCATCGTGCCGGGTTCGAAGCACAGGGCCCCCGACGAGGTCCGCCCGGCGAAGGCGCGGCGCGTCTGCGGATCGTTGCTGAAGACGTAGAGTGCCAGCGGCTTGGCGCGCCCGTTGACCTCCTCGATGGCCTCGTCGAGCCCGTCCACGGGCACCAGTGGCAGCAGCGGTCCGAAGATTTCTTCCGCCATGACGGCGTCGCCGGGCGCCGGGCGCAGCAGGGTCGGCGCAAAGTAGCGGCTGGCGGCGTCGCGCTGTCCGCCGTGCACCACCGTGCTGGCGTCGGCGAGGGCCGCGAGCCGTGCGAAGTGGCGGTCATCGACTATCCGGCCGTACGACGGGCTCGCCGCCGGGTCCGGTCCGAACAGCGCCGTAACGGCCTTGATCAGCTCGGCCTGCAGCGGCTCCAGGATCTCCTCCCGGGCCAGGACGTAGTCGGGTGCGACGCATGTCTGCCCGGCGTTCATGAACCGGCCCCAGGCGATGCGTTTGGCCGCCGTGGCCAGGTCCGTGGATGCATCGACGTAGGCCGGGGACTTGCCGCCGAGCTCCAGCGTCACCGGGGTCAGGTGCTCGGCCGCCGCGCGCATGACCACCTTGGCCGCGGCTTCTCCCCCGGTGAAGAAGATGTGGTCGAAGCGTTCGGCCAGGAGGGCGGTGGTCTCCGGGATGCCGCCCTCAACCACTTCGGCGGCGCCGGCCAGGTATTCGGGAATCCAGCGGGCCAGTACGGCCGACGTGGCCGGGGCATGTTCGCTCGGCTTGAGGACCACGGTGTTTCCCGCGGCCAGGGCGCCGGCGAGCGGGGCGAGCAGCAGTTGCAGCGGGTAGTTCCACGGCCCGATCACCAGCACCACGCCCAGCGGGGTGAGTTCGGTCCAGGCGCGGGCCGGCCGCACTGCCAGCGGCACCGGCACGCGGCGGGGCCGCAGCCAGCCTTCGAGGTGCCGCTCCAGGTGCGCCGCCTCGGCGTCCACGAACCCGATCTCCGCGAGCTGCGCCTCGGTGTGGTGCTTGCCCAGGTCGCGGGCGAGGGCTTCGGCGAAGTCCGCGTGCCGCTCCGCGAGCATGCGCCGAAGCCGGCGCAGCTGATCCAGCCGCCAGGCGAGCGGGCGGGTGGTCCCGGCGTCGAACGCGGCCCGGGCACGGCCGACGGGTGAGATTACATGCTGCATCCGATCAATGTACAGTCATGCGGCCGTCCGCCGGTCCGGTACCGGATATTGCTCCGGCAGGGAAAACTCTTCAACGCTGGAATGGTCCGGTTTTCAGGACTATGTTGAAGATATGAACAAGGTAGCGAGCAAGCACTTCGGAGAGGTCGAGCTCAACCACGGACGGGAGCATAATCTCACCGCCACGCATGAGCTGGCGGGCCAGACCGTGGAGCTTGACCTGAACGTCAACGCGCATGACCATTTCGATGAAGCGGCCATGCATAAAGTTGACTACCGCTTGCGCTTCCTGCCCGAACTCGTGGACCAGGTCCGCGAAATGATCGCCGAGGAACTGGACCAGGAAGGCACCAGTCCGCAGGAGTACCGCCACTTCCATTGCAACGCGATCAAGGACGAACACCTCAGACAAGTCTTCGGCGTCGAGGACAAGAGCCAGCTGACCGACGAGGTCTTCCTCAAGGCGCTCAAGCTCGGCCACGTGGGCATCTACCCCGGCCAGCCGGAACGCTACTTCGTCCTCGATTTCACGCTGGGCCAGCACTTCACCGACGAGGTCCTCGTCGCGTCCGCGGATGAGGACGGCGTCGTCGACGACGAAATCCTCTGGGAGTCCTGACCCGGGCATCCTGAGTCGCTGGTAATCCTGCATCGACTGCTCCGTAGATGCCCTTCCGGGCGCTCAAAACGGCGGCTGCTCAGCAATCGATGATCAAAAACGTACGACGCCGGCCGGTCACCTGGGAGGGTGACCGGCCGGCGTCGTTTGTGTGTGGAGCGGGCTCCTTGGCGGCTGCTTGCCTGGTGGCCTGTTATTTGGCGGCTGAGAGCAGTTCGGCGCGGACCGTCCTGGTGGCCGTGACCAGGTTGCGCAGGGACTCTTCAGTCTCGGCGTAGCCGCGGGTCTTCAGGCCGCAGTCCGGGTTGACCCAGAGCTGGCGGGACGGGACGTGTTTGACGGCGGTGCTGAGCAGTTCGGTGACTTCCTGTTCGCCCGGGACGCGGGGCGAGTGGATGTCGTAGACGCCCGGGCCAACGCCGCGGCCGAAGCCGTGGGACTCGAGGTCGTGGACGACCTCCATGCGGGAGCGGGCGGCCTCGATCGAGGTGACGTCGGCATCGAGGCCGTCGATCGCGTCGATGATGGCGCCGAACTCCGAGTAGCACAGGTGCGTGTGGACCTGGGTGGCGTCCGCGGCACCTGCGGTGGAGAGCCGGAAGGACTTCACGGACCAGTCCAGGTACGCGGCCTGGTCGGCCTTGCGCAGCGGCAGGAGCTCGCGCAGCGCCGGCTCGTCCACCTGGATGACCTTGATACCGGCGGCCTCGAGGTCGGCGATCTCGTCGCGGAGGGCCAGCGCCACCTGGTTGGCGGTCTCGCCGAGCGGCTGGTCATCGCGGACGAAGGACCAGGCAAGGATAGTGACCGGGCCGGTGAGCATGCCCTTCATCGGCTTGCTGGTCAGGGACTGCGCGTACTCGGCCCACTTCACCGTGATCGGGGCGCTGCGGGTGACGTCGCCCCACAGGATGGACGGTCGGGTGCAGCGCGAGCCGTAGGACTGGACCCAGCCGTGGACGGTGACGTCGAAGCCTTCGAGGTTCTCGGCGAAGTACTGGACCATGTCGTTGCGTTCGGGCTCGCCGTGGACCAGGACGTCGAAGCCGAGCTCTTCCTGCAGCTCCACGACGCGCTTGATCTCGTCCTTCATGAGCTGCTCGTACTGCTCCGTGGTGAGGTCGCCGCGGTTGGCGCGGGCCCGGGCGGTGCGGATTTCGCCGGTCTGCGGGAAGGAGCCGATGGTCGTGGTGGGCAGCGGCGGCAGGTGCAGTGCCTTGTCCTGGGCTGCCTCGCGGACGGCGTAGGCGGAGCGGTTGAAGTCGGCGCCGGTCAGGGCGGCGGTGCGGGCCCGGACGTCGCCGCGGCGGACGCCTTCGGCCTCGGCGCGGGAGGCGATGACGCGGGTGGCCTCGTCGATGGCGGGCTGGACGGCTGCCTCGTCGGTCAGCAGACCGGCGAGGGTGACGACTTCAACGGCCTTCTGGTCGGCGAAGGCCAGCCAGCTGCGCAGCTGCTCGGAGAGCTGGACTTCCTCGTCGACGTCGTGCGGGACGTGCTGGGTGGAGGTGGAGGTGCTGATGGCCAGCTTGGCTACCGACTTCTTCAGTTCGGCGATCTTCTTCGCGGAAACGGCGAGGTCGTTGCGCCAGATGTTGTGGCCGTCCACGACGCCGGCGACGAGGGTCTTGTTTCCCAGCGCGGCCAGGGCAGCGGCGGACGGGACCTCGCCCTTGAAGACGTCCAGGTGCAGGGCGTCGATGCCGGTGGCGGCGAGGGTGCCGAGCTGGCCGTTGAGCGCGCCGTACGGGGTGGAGACGAAAAGCTGCGGGCGCTGGGCCGCGGCGGCCAGGGCCTCGTAGGAACGGGCGACGGCGGCCTGGATTTCCACGGCCGGGGTGTCCTGGTCCACCACGAGGGCGGGCTCGTCGAGCTGGACCCAGCTGGCGCCGGCGGCGGCGAGCTTCTGAAGCAGCGCGGTGTAGACGGGGAGGATGTCCTCCAGGCGGGACAGCGGGCTGAAGCCGGCCGGGGCGTCGTCGGATGCCTTGCTCAGCAACAGGAACGTGACCGGGCCGACGATGTACGGGCGGGTCTCGACGCCATTGGCGAGGGCGTACTCGAATTCCTCGACGATCCGGTTCGAGGTCAGCGCAAAGTTGGTTTCCGGCCCGATTTCCGGCACGAGGTAGTGGTAGTTGGTGTCGAACCACTTGGTCATTTCCAGCGGCTGCTGGTCCTTGTTGCCGCGGGCCAGGGTGAAGTAGCCGTCGATGTCGAGCTGGCCCTGCGCGTTGAGGAGGTTCCCGAAGCGGGCCGGCACGGCGCCGAGGTGGGCGGCGGCGTCGAGCACCTGGTCGTAGTAGGAGAAGGTGCCGGGCACCGCGGCGGCTTCGGTCAGGCCCAAGCCCTGGAGCCGCTTGGCGGTGCCGAGCTGGATTTCCTTGGCGGCCGCGTCCAGGGCTCCGGCGTCGATCTTGCCGGCCCAGTAGGCCTCGACGGCCTTCTTGAGTTCGCGGCGGCGGCCGATGCGCGGGTAGCCCAGGATCGAGGCAGCCGGGAACGGAGTGGGGTTGAGGGCGTTCAGTGCAGTCATGGGAAGTCCTAAGTGTTGGTGGTGTGGTGCGGAGGGAAGTTGTGTTGTCTTGGCGCGGTCAGCTGGCGAGCTGGCGGCGGCTGGCCGTGTGCCGGTTTCCGCTGTTCTTGTTGCCACTGTGCCGGTTGCCGCGGTGCGGGCGGGGCAGCGCGAGTTTGTCCAGCACATCCAGTGCCGCGGCATGCTCATTGAACGTGTAGAGGTGGATGCCGGGGGCTCCGGCGTCCAGGGCTGCGTTGGCGAGATCAACGGTGGCGCTGACCCCGATCCGGGTCCGTTCGGCGTCGGTATCGGCAGCCGCGAGGCGTTCGATCAGTTCCGGGGCCGGTTCCACGCCGGTCAGTTCGCCGAGCCGGGCGAGCCGCCGGAGGCTGGTGAGCGGCATGACCCCGGGAATGATCGGGATGGTCACCCCGGCCCGGCGGGCCCGGGCGAGGAGGTCGGCGTACTGCTCGGTGTGGAAGAAGACCTGGGTGATGGCGAAGTCGGCGCCGGAGCGCTGCTTGGCCAGCAGGACCTCGACGTCGTGTGCCTCGCTCGGGGATTCCGGGTGCCGGGTCGGGTAGGCGGCGACGCCGACCGCGACCCTGCCGGCGCACAGCAGCGCCGAGCGGCGTTGCTCCACGCGGCGGATGAGTTCGATCAGGTCCTGGGCGTACCGGAGCGATCCCGGCGGCGGGGTTTCTCCATCCTTGGGCCGGTCGCCGCGGAGGGCGAGGATGCCGCGGACGCCGACGTCGAGCAGTTCGCCGATGATCTCCGCCAGTTCCTGCGGGGAATTCCCCACGCAGGTCAGGTGGGCCAGGGGCCGGAGCGTCGTTTCCTGCACGAGCCGGTTGACGAGATCGACGGCGGTGCTGCGGTTCGAGCCGTTGGAGCCGTAGGTCACGGAGACGTAGTCCGGGTCCGTGGCTTCCAGTTCGCCGATGGTGGTCCAAAGGGATTCCGCGGCTGCGGGAGACCGCGGCGGGAACAGCTCGTAGGACAGCGCAACAGGGGCCGCGCCGGCAAGATTGGGATGGGTATCGATAAGGCTTGGTGGTGACATTTGCGTCCTTGGCTTTGAACACTGCCGCCGGAAGATCCGGAATCCCGGAGGACCGGAACCAGAAACGGAAACTCCGTCGTCAGTGAATTGAGTTTGGGGAACACGGAGGGAACTTCAGCAGGGCGCAGCCGCGACTGTTACGCCTGATACGAAGTTGTCCGTGAGCAAATGTCAGGCCCACATGGGGGCACCCACACCCTCCTGGGCCGCCAGGGGGCAGCTTTCAGCGGAGGATCGCTGACACGTTACTGAGGTAACTTGTATAGAACTCTAAGGCCGAGCCGTGGAACCCTTCAAGTCGGTCCCCGAATTAAGACGCACCTTTACGGCCGTTTGCGGCGCCGGGCAGAACAATGTTCGCCCAAGACGGCATTTTCGCCCCGCGCGGCTGCTCTCCCCAACGCACCCCGGCAGGACTATCCTGTTGCCATGATCCAGCTTCCAGCCAGCTACCAGCAGTACCTCGCCGGCAAGAGCGAGAGCTTCATCAACACCGTCCGGCCCGTGCTCATGCAGTCGGCCGCAGAGAGGTTGCACGGGGTCCGGATTCTCGTGCTTCCGCATGGCCACCAGGCGCATCTGGATGACACCATCCCGTATGGGACGGTAGTTGAGGACATCGACTGACGCCCGGTTAGCCCCTGTCTAGTCGCCCAGGAGCAGGCGCTGGGAACGCGGAGCCAGCGTGTGTTCGAGCACCAGGCAGGCCGCACCGACGGCGCCGACGTCCTCGCCTACCCCCGTGCCCACGACTTCGATCCCATGAATCCTCCGGGTGGCACTGTTCGCCTCAACCAGTCCGGGGACCAGCTCGAGGTAAGCCGCTGAGAGGCAGGTCCAGAACGGGCCGCCGAACACTACCCGGTCCACGTCCAGGGCGTTGGTGACGACCGACACCGCACGGGCCACGAGCACTGCGGACCCACGAATGATTTCCTTGGCTGCGTCGTTGCCGGCTTCGGCGATCGCGCACAACTCGGCGAAACGTTCCTGAACTGCCGGCGCGCTCCTGTCCTGGAGTGAACCATTCAATATCCCGGCCGCCTCAGCCTGCGCCACGAGGACCTGCGGAATGGCAGAGGACTTCACGCAGCCGTGCTGCCCGCAGTCGCAGAGGGCACCGCCCGGGTCGACGATGATGTGCCCGATTTCCCCGGCGTTGCCCGAGGTCCCGCGGACGACTTCGTCGTTGAGCACGATCCCGCAGCCGATCCCGGTCCCCATGTACATGAAGACGAAGCTGCCCTCGCCGCTGGGGCCCCCGGCCCAGGTTTCGGCCACGGCTGCGCTGGTGACGTCCTTGTCCATGAGTGTCGACAGGCCCGTGGCTTCCGCGAGGCCATCCCGCAGCCCCACGTGGTCCCAGCCCGGCAGCAGCGGCGGGTCCACGACGGCGCCCTCGTTGAGGTCGATGGGCCCCGGCGACGCAACCCCGAGCCCGGCGATCCGGTCCGGGTCCACCCCGGAGTCCAGGATGATTCTCTTGATTTCGCCCGCGATGGTGTCAATCACAGCCCTGGGGTCGGTGCCGGGCGGGGTGGTGATCCGTGAGTGCCGGACGACGGCACCGAGCAGGTCCAGCACGACGAACGTGAGGACGGCCGGGTCCAGGTGGACGCCCACGGCATACATCCCCGAGGGATTCAGCCGGAGCATGGTCCTGGGCTTGCCCGGCCCGGTGCCTTCCTTGCCTGCCTCGACGATCAGGTGCTGGTCCAGCAGGCGGCGGGAAATGTTGGAGATGGTCTGCGGCGAGAGTCCGACAATCTGGGCGAGTTCCACCCGGCTCAGCCCACCCGGCGTGCGGCGGATGGCGTCGAGGATGACTGTGAGGTTGAAGTCGCCCATCTTCGGTAGGTTGGTCCCTCGCCTCGGCGAGGGTTGCCGGAACTCGGTCACTGATACCTCTAAACGTTTTGGCCACGCACAGCAGTTGTCAGAATCGTACGTTACGTGCAGGCGTGCGCCCACACTTGCGCTTTACCGACACAAAGTTTCTTGCGTCAAGGCCGCCGGGTGCTGGCCGTGACGGTGAATTTTGGATTCCTGCCGGCCTCGCGGGTGGGACCGATCAGCCGTTCCAGGGCCGGCCGGTAGTGCAGGTGGCTGTTGAACACGGTCCAGAGCTCCCCGCCCGGGGCAAGCACCCTGCCGGCCGCTTCGATCAGCTTGATCCCCGCGCCGGAGTGGACCGCCGCCTCCAGGTGGAAGGGCGGGTTGAGCAGCACCAGATCCGCGCTGGCGTCCGGGAGGGAGCTCATGGCGTCGTCCTGAAGCACATCGATCCGACCGTCCAGGCCGTTGGCCCGTGAGGTGGCCAGGGCTGAGTCGACGGCTGCGGCGGACCGGTCCGTCGCGGTGACGCGGGCGCCGGGGTTGGCGCGGGCGTACATCGCGGCGAGGATTCCGGTCCCGCAGCCAAGGTCGACGGCATGGGTGGCGTGCGGCATCCGGGTCAGGAAGTCCAGCAGGAACCTGGTCCCGATATCCAGCCCGGTGCCGGCAAAGACGGCGCCCCGGGCGCAGACCGTGAGGCCCAGTTCGTCGTTGACCTCAGTGACCGGGAAGGGCAGCGCGGCCGGGACCGGCCGGGTGTTCCGGGCCAGCAGGAGCCGTGATTTCTGCCGCGCCAGCTGGGGCTGGACATCCTCGAAGCAGCGCGCCAGGACGGCGTTCATGCCCAGGCTCATGTGTTTGACGCGTCCGCCCGCGAGCAGCACCACCTCGGGCGCCGCGTAGCGGGCCACGGCGTCGGCGATTTCCTCAAGTTCCGCCAGGGACCGCGGCAACTGCAGCAAAACCAGGGAGGCTCCCTCCAGCAGTTCGGCACCCAACGGGAGCTGCTCGAAGCCGCCGTCGATGCCCAGGGCCTCGGCGTTCGCCCGCAGTGCCCGTTCACCGGTGATGAGGTCCTGCTGGACGCGCACGCCTTCCGCGCCGAGGGTCAGTGCGCCGAGGGTGAGGGCACCGTACCGGTCCCCCACCACCGCGAGCCGGCCGCCGGGCTGCAGCAGGCCGGCCGCGGGCATCTCAAGGGCGGAGTCGAGCAGGAGCCTGTCCGTGGCGTCCCAGGCCTGCAGGTTGTCGGCCTCGACGTCCGGGAATCTTCTCAGCCGGGCAAAGAGGGATTCGAAGCTGTTGTCCGCCACGCGCGTTGTGCCGCCGTTTCTTCTCGGGCTTGGGTATGGGTGCTGGCAGTGGGAGCCGGGTGTGAGGCCTCCCCCGGCGCTGCTCTGACCTGATTTACCTTTTAGGTCTTACGTTTTACGTTATACCGGACCGGGCCAGCAGGGTGACGATTCCGGCGACGGCGGCCCGGCCGGCCCGGTTGGCGCCGATGGTGGACGAGGAAGGCCCGTAGCCGACGAGGTGCACCCGCGGCTCGCCCGCGACCTGGGTGCCGTTCATCGCGATGCCGCCGCCGGGTCCGCGCAGGTGCAGCGGGGCGAGGTGTTCGAGTTCGGCCCGGAATCCCGTGGCCCACAGGATGACCCCGGCGGCCAGGAAGCTGCCGTCAGCCATCCGGACCCCGTCGGGTTCGATCGCGGTGAACATGGGGTGCCGGTCCAGGGCGCCGCGCGCGGCGGCGGCGCGCAGGGCCGGGGTCCAGATCAGGCCCGTCACGGAGACGACGCTCTGCGGCGGCAGGCCCTGGCGCACCCGCTCCTCGACCTGGGCGACGGCGTCGTGGCCGGCCTGCCGGTCGAACGCGGCCTCGCGCCAGACCGGCACCCGGCGCGTGAACCATGTGGTGGTGGTGACCTTGGAGATCTCATCGAGCAGCCCGACGGCCGAGATCCCGCCGCCGACCACGATGACGTGCTGCCCGCGGAATTCGTCGGCGGAAACGTAGTCGGCGACGTGCAGCTGCCGGCCGCGGAAGCTGGCCTTGCCCGGATAGATGGGCCAGAACGGCCTGGTCCAGGTGCCGGTTGCGTTGATGAGGGCGCGGGCAGAGAAGCGGCCGCGGGAGGTTGCGATGCTCAGTCGCCCGGCGGGGTCATCGTCCTCGCGGCTCACCGACTGCACTTTGACCGGCCGCTCAATCGCGAGGCCGAGGTCGTGCTCGTACCCGCCAAAATAGCGGGTGAGGAAACTGGAGCTGGCCTCGGCGGAGTCCACATCGGGCTGCGGGATTCCCGGGAGATCGCTGATGCCGTTCACCGTGGCCATGAGCAGGCTCTTCCAGCGGTGCCGCCAGGCTCCGCCGGGCCCGTCCTCGGCATCGAGCACGATGTACGTCCCGGCCGGTGGCGGGCCGGCCGCGTCAGGGCCGACCGGGACGAAGCCGCGGCGCTGAAGGTGGTAGGCCGCCGACAGGCCCGCCTGGCCGGCGCCGACCACGACGACGTCGGCGGCCCGCACCGTCTCTGCGGTCACGGTCGTGTCCCCGGTCAGATCTTCTTGACGACGCTGGACTTGAGCTGCATGGGGCCCACGCCGTCCACCTTGCAGTCGATGTCGTGGTCGCCAACACCGTTGACCAGGCGGATGCCGCGGACCTTGGTGCCGACCTTGATGACGGTGGAGCTGCCCTTGATTTTCAGGTCCTTGACCACGGTGACGGTGTCGCCGTCGGCGAGGACGTTGCCCACCGCGTCCTTGATGACGGCGGCCGCAGGGGCGTCGGCCTCTGTGTCAGTCTCCGCGGATGCGGACCATTCGTGCGCGCACTCCGGGCAGACCAGGAGCGCCCCCATTTCGTAGGTGTATTCGCTGGAGCATTCGGGGCACGGAGGCAGGGAGTCGTTCACCCGACCAAGTTTAGTCGCCGGTTGTGCCCGCCCGAATTCCCGCCTCTTTTCCCGCCGCTTATTCCCGCCGTGGGCGGGGCGCCTTAGAACGGGTTCAGCAGGCGGTCCACGAACTGCCGCGTGCGTTCCTCCCGCGGGTCCCGCAGAACGGTATCGGGGTGGCCGCGTTCGACCACCACGCCGCCGTCCATGAAGATGACCTCGTCGGCCACCTGACGGGCGAACGCAAGCTCGTGGGTGACCACCACCATAGTCCAGCCTTCGTCCGCGAGTTCCTTGATGACGGCCAGGACCTCGCCCACGAGCTCGGGGTCCAGCGCAGAGGTGGGCTCGTCGAAGAGCAGCAGTTGCGGGCGCAGGGCGAGGGCACGCACAATGCCGACGCGCTGCTGCTGGCCGCCGGAGAGCTCGAACGGGTAGCTGTTCTCCTTGCCGGTCAGGCCGACGCGGGCCAACAGGTCCCGGGCCTCCTGGATCGCATCCGCCTTGGGCCGCTTCTGCACCTGGACCGGGCCCTCGATCACGTTCTCCAGGACGGTCTTGTGCGGGAAGAGGTTGTAGTGCTGGAACACCATGGCGCTGCGGTCCCGCAAGGCCAGAACCTGCTTCTTCGCCACCGGTGTGGCAAAGTCCACGGTCAGTTCCCCCGCGAATTCGGCGACGCCGGCGTCGGGCACTTCGAGGCCGTTCAGGCAGCGCAGGACTGTCGTCTTTCCTGATCCGGACGGCCCGATCAACGTGACCACTTCGCCGCGGCGGACTTCAAGGTCGATGGATTTGAGCACAACATGGTGGCCGAACGCCTTGCGCAAGCCCGTGACGGTCAGGAGCGGCTCGTCCGGGACAGTAACGTCAGAGGGTTGAGGTTCAGTGGGCGACATAGCGGTCCAATCTCTTCTCCAGGGCGGACTGTCCGCTGGCGAGAACGAGGCAGATAACCCAGTAGATCACGGCCGCCTCCAGATACAGCAGCATGAACTCCTGGCTGAAGGCCGCCACCTGTTGCGCCACGCGGAACAGTTCGGTGACGAGGATCAGCGACGCCAGCGACGTGTCCTTGACCAGGCTGATGAAGGTGTTCGACAGCGGCGGAACCGAGACCCGGGCGGCCTGCGGCAGGATGATCCGCACGAGCGTCTGCCGGCGCGACATTCCGATGGTGTGGCCGGCCTCCCACTGGCCCTTCGGAACCGACAGGATGGCCGCCCGGATGACCTCCGCGGCATAGCCGCCGACGTTCAGGGAGAACGCGATGATGGCGCTGGGCCAGGGGCTGATGGTGATTCCGACGGAAGGGAGCCCGTAGAAAATGACGAACAGCTGGACCAAAAGCGGGGTTCCGCGGATGACGGAGATGTAGGTCCGCGCCACCGCCGAAACCAGGCGGTTGCGGCTCAGCCGCATGAGGGCCACCACCAGTGCCAGCAGCAGGCCCAGGCTGAACGAGGCCAGCGCCAAGGGAATGGTGCCGAAGATCGCACCCGTCAGGAGCGGGCCCAGCGATGACCACACGAGCTCCCAGTTGATGCTCATGCCCGGACGCGGCGTTTCTCTGCGGCTTGCACAGGGCTACTTCGAGACGTCGGCGTCGAAGTACTTCTGGGAGATCTTCGTCAGCGTGCCGTCGGCCGCCAGCTCGCCGAGGGCCTTGTTGATGGCATCGGTCAGGCTGGTGGATCCCTTGCGCAGGGCGAACGCGCTCAGCGACTTGTCGGTGGTCTCGGCGGCAATCTTGATGCCGGCGTCGTGGTCGGTCTTCTGGGAGTCCAGGTAGGTCAGCTTGTCGTTGATGGTGGCATCGACGCGGCCCTGCTTGAGCAGCGTGATCGCCTGCGCCCAGCCCTCCACGGCCTCGACATTCGCGCCGCTCTGCTGCGCCAGCTTGTACCAGTTGCTCGTCAGGGACTGCGCCGTGGTCTTGCCCTTGAGATCGTCAAAGGAGTGGATGCTGTCGTTGTCCGACTTGGTGACGATCACGCCGGTGCTCACCGTGTACGGGGTGGAGAAGTCGTACTTCGCCTTGCGCTCGTCGGTGATGGAAACCTGGTTGGCGACGACGTCGAACCGTTTGGCGTCGAGGCCGGCAAAGATGGCGTCGAACTGCGTCTCCTGGTAGGAGGGCTTGACGCCCAGCTTCGCGGCGACGGCGTTCATTATCTCCACGTCGTAGCCCGTCAGTTCACCGCTGCCGTTGGCGTGGAACGTGAACGGCTTGTAGGTGCCTTCCGTGCCGACCTTGAGCATGCCTGCGCTCTTGACGTCGCTGAGGGAGGTGTCCGCACCGGCTGCCGGCGCTGAGCTGGCCGGGGTGGTGGACGCCGACCCGCAGCCTGCCAGGGCGAGTCCTGCAGCAGCGATGAGGCCAATAACGGAAAGTCGTGTGCGCTTCATGATGTTCCTTAGTCGTGGAGCCGGAAATGGCCTTCCAGCTAAGCCGCATGGCGGCTGTCTGCTAGCGACGATAGCAAGGTCCAGCTCAGGGTGGAGAGCCTAAATGACAGTTTATGACGTCCGGTCATGAGACGGCCTTGACGGATGCGGCTTTCGAAGTCCCGCAGAGCTGCGGAGGGTACGAAAAAGGGAACCACCGCCTAGCGGTGATTCCCTTTCTGGTGGAGCTGAGGGGACTCGAACCCCTGACCCCCTGCATGCCATGCAGGTGCGCTACCAGCTGCGCCACAGCCCCGAATTTTCGCTGCTCCGAGCATGTCTTTCGACGTGCGATGTTCCGGTTTTTTGTCCGGATTTCTCCGAAGCAACTCAAATATCTTAGACCAGCCCTCCGGAAAATTCCAAATCGGGCATATTCGGCTCGGTTTAGCGTCCGGAGGTGGCCTGAGCGCGGGGGCTACTCCGTGTCGGTGCCGGCGGTGGCCTTGGCGGAGGCGTCGTCGCCGAGCTGCAGATCGACGACGGGGCAGTCCTTCCACAGGCGCTCGAGGGCGTAGAACACGCGGTCTTCCTCGTGCTGGACGTGGATGACGACGTTGGAGTAGTCCAGCAGCACCCAGCGACCGCCGGAGCGGCCCTCGCGGCGGACGGGCTTCTGGTCAAACTTGGAGAGCTCGTCCTCGATGCCGTCCACGATCGCGTTGACCTGGCGTTCGCTCGGGGCCGAGGCAATCAGGAAGACGTCGGCCAGGGCCAGCCGTTCGCTGACGTCCAGGGCCACGATGTCCTCGGCAAGCTTCTCCGAGGCAGCGCGGGCTGCGTGGCGGGCGGTAGTGATGGATGAATCGGTTGCAGTCACGGGACTCCTTGTAGTGATGAAAAATTATGGTGTTGAAAATGTGGCGCCAGTGGCGGCCTGAGACCTAGTGGGCCAGCCCGGTGACGATCAGCGTGATGCCGGCGATGAGGGCAACGATCCCCACCGCCAGGACGCCGAGCTGGAGCATGCGCAGGCGGCGCGCCCGGCCGAGCCCTGCGGTAGCGGCATCCAGGGGTTCGAGCCCGTAGGCGGCATTCGCGGCTACGGGTTCCCCGCCGACGAGTCTTTCCTCGGCCTCCCCCGCCGAATTTGCCGCGTTTGCCGCGTTGGCCGCGTTCGCAGCGTTTGCCGCGTTTGCAGGCCTAGCCCTTCCGGCTTTTGCGGCTGCTTCCGCACGGGCCAGGACGCCGGCCCTGCCAGCGGCAGAGCCCGTCGCGGGACCTGCGGCCTTCTGGCGGGAAATACCCGGCCGCCGCAGGCCGGGTTTCCGCGGCGTGTC
>NZ_KI914954.1:41455-89627 GCF_000520575.1 Arthrobacter sp. I3 | reverse complement strand
GCGGCGTGTCCACGCGCGGACCCGGGTTGGTGACAACCGGAACGTACGACGTGGCAGGGCGCTTCATGACGGGCCGCTCCACGCCGGGAACCTTCTCGAATTCCAGGGGTGTGACCATGGCCAGGTTGTTGGCCGTGGTCGGATCGTTGCGGGGCGCCGCCGGCTGACTGTTTTGTTCGGCAAGCTTCTGCTTGGCGGCGGCGCGGCGGTTCAGGATCGCGGCACGCTCGGCGAGGGCGATCTGCTCGGCCAGGACGGCCGGATCAACGGCATCCGGATCCGTGGCCGCAATGTGTTCCATCTTGGCCACTTGGTTCTTGGCCTGCTCCGCGAGGAGTTCGCGGGCGGCCAGCGCCTGCTCCACGGTCATGCCCTCGGGCGTCGCCCCGCCCGGTCCGGCGCCGTCGGCCGTGGGAGCCTTGGGCGCAGCGGGGGCCTTGGGCGCCGGGGCAGCGTCCGTCGGAGCAGCGCCCTTCGCGGCCGCATCCGTGGAGGCGGCGTCCTTCGGGGCCGGCGAAACCACCGGGGTGGCCCGGGTCCGCGGCGACACCGGGACAATGGTGTTGGCCTGGGTGGCCGGGGCCGTTTCGGTCGCCAGCTCCAAAAGCCTTAACTGGCGTCGCGTGGGCGGCCCTCCGCCGGCCAGCTGGCCTTCCTTCTCTGCGAGTTCCTTGATGGTGCGCAGCGCGGCGCGGTCCCGTGCCCGGACCTGGGAAGACCGCTCCGTGCCAGCGGGCACAGAATCAGCGGGCACAGAATCAGCACGCACAGAGTCCACCGGGGCGTCGGCAACGCGACGGCTCCGGCCGGTGATTTCGGCCTCCGTCGGCTCGCCCGGGCCCGGAGTGTCCAGACGTTCATCTCTGGCCTGCCGCAATTCGCGGCGGCTGCGGATGGGAGGCTGTTCCTGACTCATGGCAAACTCATTCAGTGCTGGCTGGTTGGGTTATCTCAAAGGCTGGATCGTGCTGTGCGGAGGCAGTCCCGGCCGCGGCGTGTCCGGCGTTGGCGGTCGCGGCGTGTCCGGCTTCGAGGCGATCGGCGTCGGGGCTGGCGTGGTACAGGCCGTACTTGGCGATGTACTGGACCACCCCGTCCGGTACGAGGTACCAGACCGGGTTGCCTTCGGCCACCCTCGTGCGGCAATCCGTGGAGGAAATGGCCATGGCCGGGACCTCCAGGAGGCTGACGTCTTTGCGGCCCATGCCGTCCAGGACGTGGCCTGGCCGGGTTACGCCCACAAAGTGCGCGAGGGACCAGAGTTCATCGATGTCTTTCCAGGACAAAATCTGGGCCAGGGCGTCCGCGCCGGTGATGAAGAACAGATCGGCGTCCGGACGCAGGGTCCGCAGGTCACGCAGGGTGTCGATCGTGTAGGTCGGTCCCGGACGGTCCACGTCCACCCGGCTCACGGTGAAGCGCGGGTTCGAGGCCGTGGCGATGACTGTCATGAGATACCGGTGCTCGGCTTCGCTGACCTTCTTGGCCATCTTCTGCCAGGGCTGGCCGGTGGGCACAAAAACGACTTCGTCGAGGTCGAACTTGGCCGCGACCTCACTGGCCGCGACAAGGTGTCCGTGGTGGATGGGGTCGAACGTGCCACCCATCACACCCAGACGCAGGCGGCGCTGGGCGCCGCGCTGCTTCGTTGGGGCGGAAATATTAGTGACCTTGGCCGTGATCGTGCTTGTTCGGGTGCTGGCGGTGCGGGTCCGCGTGCTCCTCGACAACCACGTGGCGCCGGCCCAGGTTGGAGTAGGACAGGGTGATCATCAGCAGGACCACCAGGATCGCGAACATGGTGCCGCCAATGACAAACGGCGGTGCAATGAGCGGTGCGAGTTCCTCGTGGCCCGATTCGCCGGCGGCGGCGACGAAAGTGGCGATCTGCTGCGACAGCATGTTCTCCCCTAGTGAGTTCAAAATTTGACGACGGCGGAGGTGTCCGCCGTTCCGGTCTTCCGTTCCATGTTACAGCGTTGCTAGCCCCGGATCTGGCCCTCGCCCTGCACGATCCACTTGGTCGTGGTCAGCTCGGTCAGTCCCATGGGGCCGCGGGCATGGAGTTTTTGGGTGGAAATGCCCACTTCGGCGCCGAGGCCGAGCTCGCCGCCGTCGGTGAAGCGGGTGGAGGCGTTCACGATCACGGCGGCCGAATCGACCTCGGCGATGAAGCGCTCGGCGTTGGCGAGGTCGTTGGTCAGGATCGCTTCGGTGTGGCCGGTGGACCACTTCCGGATGTGCCTGACGGCCTCGTCCAGGCTGTCCACCATGGCCACGGCCAGGTCCAGGTTCATGTATTCGGTGGCCCAGTCATCTTCCGTGGCCGGCACGGACTGGACCGAGGCCGGCAGGGCGGCGCGGATGCGCTGGTCCACGTGCAGGGTGACCCCGGCAGCCCGCAATGCGGCGGCGACCGCGGGAAGGACGGTGGACTTGGAGTGCACCAGGAGGGTTTCGACGGTGTTGCAGACGCTGGGCCGCTGGGTCTTGGCGTTCAGGAGGATGTCCACGGCCATTTCCTCGTTGGCGGAAGCGTCCAGGAAGATATGGACGTTGCCTTCACCGGTCTCGATGACCGGCACGGAGGAGTTCGTCACGACGGTCTGGATCAGCTCGCGCCCGCCGCGGGGAATGAGAACGTCCACCCGGCCGCGCGCCCGCATGAGCGCGTTGGCGCCGTCGCGGCCGTATTGGTCCACGGTCTGGACGGCGTCGGCGGGCAGGCCCACCGATTCCAGCGCATCCCGGAGGATGGTGATCAGGGCGGCGTTGGTGGCAGCGGCGGCGGATCCGCCGCGCAGGATGACGGCGTTACCGCTCTTGAGGGCCAGTCCGGCGATGTCGACCGTGACGTTCGGGCGGGCCTCATAGATCGCGGCCACCACGCCCATGGGTACGTTGATCTGGCGCAGACGCAGCCCGTTGGGGAGGGTCTGGCCGCGCACCACGTTGCCGACGGGATCGGGCAGGGTGGCGAGGTTTTCCAGTGCGGCGGCGAGGGCCGTGATGCGTGAGTCGGTCAGCGTCAGGCGGTCCAGCAGGGCGGCGCTGGTGCCGGCGGCCCGGCCGGCCGCGACGTCCTTGGCGTTGGCGGCCAGGATCTGGTGCTTGTGATCCACCAGCGCCTTGCCGACGGCGCGCAGGCCCCGGTCCTTCCAGGCCCGGTTGGCGCGTGCCATCCTGTGGGCGGCGTGGCGTGAGCGGTCTGCGACCGCGTGGACGGCTGCTTCGGTCTCCGTTGCCGTGCCCGGGACCGCTGCCGGATCCGGTACCGCGGCGAACCCTTGGGCGGGCGCGGCGTTATCGGCAGGAACGGTGCCGGCAGGCACATCAGTCACGGCAGCGGAAGTCAGGGCCTCAGTCATGCTTCCAGTTTAGGCGTCGGGGGAACCTAGACCAGCACCAGGTCGTCAACATGAACAACTTCGCGGTCATATCCACGGCCCAGTGCCCTGCCGAGCTCATGCGTTGAGCGGCCCAGCATTTGGGGCAGCTCGGCGGCCGAATAGTTGACCAGCCCGCGGGCAATCACGGTGTTGTCCACGGACACCATCTCCACGGCGTCGCCGGCCTCGAAGTCGCCCTTCACCGCGGCGATTCCGGCCGGCAGAAGCGAGGTGCGGCGGTCGCGGACGGCCTTGACGGCACCGTCGTCGAGCACCAGGGTGCCGCGCACGGATGCCAGGTGGGCCAGCCACAGGAGGCGGATCGGCTTGCGTGCGCCGTTGACGGAGAACCATGTGCCCACGTCCTCGCCGGCCAGCGCGGCGGCCGCATTGGCCGTGGATGTTACGAGGGCGTGGATGCCCGAACCAGCGGCGATGCTGGCGGCTTCGACCTTGGTGACCATGCCGCCCGTGCCCACACCGGCCTTTCCGGTGCTGCCGATCGAGACGCCGTCGAGGTCGTGGGGGCCGGACACATGCGGAATCCGCTTGGCGCCATGCGACGGCGGACCGTCGTACAGGGAGTCGACGTCGGACAGCAGCACGAGTGCGTCGGCGCGGACCAGGTGTGCCACCAGGGCCGCGAGACGGTCGTTGTCGCCAAAGCGGATCTCGTGGGTGGCTACGGTGTCGTTTTCGTTGACCACCGGGACAACGCCGAGGTTCAGCAGCCGGTCCAGCGCGCGGAACGCGTTGGTGTGCTGGCTGCGGCGCATGAAGTCATCGGCGGTCAGCAGCACCTGGCTGACGGTAACCCCGTGCGCGCCGAAGGCGTGGGTGTAGCGGGCCATCAGCAGGCCCTGGCCCACACTGGCGGCGGCCTGCTGGGTGGCGAGATCGCGGGGGCGCTTCTCGAGGCCGAGCGGGGCGAGACCGGCGGCGATCGCACCGGAGGACACCAGGATGATCTCCGCGCCCGCGTTGCGCTTGTGCGCCAGGGCGTCGGCGAGCCCGGTCAGGGCCTCTTCGGAGATCCCGCCCTTGATGGACGTCAGCGAGGACGAGCCCACCTTGACGACGATCCGGCGCGCCCCGGACAGCGCGGTGCGGTCCGGGGCGTTGATGGTCTGGGCACCGATGTTTTGGGCACCGATGTTTTGAGCGCTGAGCGGCTGGGACCCGTGCTCGACGACGGTCTTACTCGTCATCGGCTTCGCCCAGTCCACTCTCCTTGAGCGGCTGCCGCGCGCGGCGGCCGCTGACGGATTCGGTCCAGATGCCGGCCTTGCGTTCGGCTTCGAGCTCGGCGCGGGCGGCGGCCTTGGCGTCGCGGCGTTCCTGCTGTTCGTCGCGCTTCTGGCCACGCGTCGGGCGGTCGCCGATGTCGGCGAAGCGCACGTCGGTGCCGCGGGGCGAGGCGAGCAGCTCGGCACCGGCCATCATGGTCGGCTCCCAGTCGAAGACGACGCCGTCGTCCTCGCCGATGACCACCATGTCGCCCGGCTTGGCGCCCTGCTTGAACAGTTCATTTTCGACGCCGAGCTTGGCCAGGCGGTCGGCGAGGTAGCCGATCGCCTCCTCGTTGGTGAAGTCTGTCTGCTTGACCCAGCGCACGGGCTTGTCGCCGAGGACGCGGAAGAGCGGCTCGAGGTTCTTTTCTTCGCGGCGGATCGTGAAGCCGGTCTCGTTGACGGCGCGGGGGCGCAGCACGGGGGCGTGTACCTTCGGCGGGGTCGCGGCGACGGCGTCCCGGGCGGCCTTGACGATTTCGGCCATGGCGAAACCGAGCTGGCGGAGGCCTTCGTGGCTCGTCGCCGAGATTTCGAAGACCTTGTAGCCCCTGGATTCGAGCTCCGGGCGGACGAACTCGGCCATGTCCTTGCCGTCCGGCAGGTCAACCTTGTTCAGGGCCACGAGGCGGGGGCGGTGGTTCAGTGGAACGACTTCGCCGTCGGACCCGCTGTAGCTCATGTCCACGGCGTACTTCTCCAGCTCGGCCTCGATGATGGCGAGGTCGGAGAGCGGATCGCGGTCCGATTCGAGCGTGCCGCAGTCCAGCACGTGCACCAGGGCGGCGCACCGCTCGACGTGGCGCAGGAAGTGGTGGCCCAGGCCCTTGCCCTCGCTGGCGCCCTCGATCAGGCCGGGGACGTCGGCGATGGTGAAGCGGACTTCACCGGCCTGGACGACGCCGAGGTTGGGGATGAGGGTGGTGAAGGGATAGTCCGCGATCTTGGGCCGGGCGGCGGACATGGCGGCGATCAGGCTGGACTTGCCGGCGGAGGGGAAGCCGACGAGGGCGATGTCGGCGATGGACTTCAGTTCCAGGACGACGTCGCTGGATTCGCCTTCGATGCCGAGCAGCGCGAAGCCGGGCGCGCGGCGCTTCTGGGAGGACAGGGAGGCGTTGCCGAGGCCGCCGATGCCGCCGGCGGCGGCGATGTATTCGTCGCCTTCGGCCACGAGGTCGGCGATGACGTCGCCGGACTTGGACTTCACTACGGTGCCCACCGGCACCGGAAGGATCAGGGTTTCGCCGTTTTTGCCGCCGCGCCAGTCGCCCATGCCGGGGCCGCCGTTGGTGGCGTGCCGGTGGGGCGCGTGGTGGTAGTCGAGCAGGGTGGTGGTCTGGGGGTCCACGCGAAGGATGACGTCGCCGCCGTTGCCGCCGTTGCCGCCGTCGGGACCGCCGAGGGGCTTGAACTTCTCGCGGTGGACGGAGACACAGCCGTGGCCGCCGGTACCGCCGGATACGTGCAGTACTACCCGGTCTACAAAGCTCGCCACGTGGATCTCCTCAGTGCTGTTCCCCGGACCCCCAAAGGGGCCCAAGATGATTGTAATGCGGTTAAAACACCGGTGGAGCGGACCTAATGGCCCGCCCCACCGATTTAGAACTTATTGTTACTCTGCAGCTGCAGCAGCCACGATGTTCACAACGCGGCGACCACGGCGGGTGCCGAACTCGACAGCACCGGGGGTCAGGGCGAACAGGGTGTCGTCCCCGCCGCGGCCTACGCCGGCGCCCGGGTGGAAGTGGGTGCCGCGCTGGCGGACGATGATCTCGCCTGCGGAAACTACCTGGCCACCGAAGCGCTTGACGCCGAGGTACTGGGCGTTGGAGTCACGACCGTTGCGAGTGGAACTCGCGCCTTTTTTATGTGCCATTTGAAATGCCTGCCTTCAAAAATTCTGGGGAATCTGCTGGAACCTGAACAGTAACGAAGAGTTACTTGATACCGGTGATCTTGACCTTGGTCAGTTCCTGACGGTGGCCCTGACGCTTCTTGTAACCGGTCTTGTTCTTGAACTTCTGGATGACGATCTTCGGACCACGGAGGTCTTCGAGGATCTCAGCCGTAACCGTTACCTTGGCCAGGTCCGCAGCAGCAGACGTGACTTTGTCACCGTCCACCAGGAGCAGTGCGGGCAACTCAAAGGTGCTGCCGGCTCCACCGGGGACGCGGTTCAGGGTAACGAAGTCTCCAACGGAAACCTTCTCTTGGCGGCCGCCTGCGCGGACAATCGCGTACACCACTGGGGAACTCACTTCTCTCGACGTTTATTACTAGATTTGCGTGCGGAACCAGGGGCCAAATTGTTTGGACCGGCTCACGCTGTGCCTCAACGCCGGTGGATTCCCCGGGGGAACCCATGAGCTACCCCCGGAACAAATCCATTTGGAATTCCAAGTGGACTGTTCTCAGGGTCATAACCCAAGTGTTGGCGTAAGCACCGAAGATCTAGAATACGCTAATTTTGCCTTCGGCCGCAAATGAGGCTGGTTCCGGCGGGTAGTCCGTGATAGGCGCCACAGTGTCTTGATGCAAAGTCCCCGCCAATGTTCTTGGCCGGGATCTTGACCATCCTGAGCTGTGTTGCCGCAACGACTTCCGGAACCGTGCCCCACTATCGTACCGGTAGTCCGGACCAGCTCGCGTCAGGCGTACAGCCGCGGCGCGTCGAAGAAGTCCACTTCGTAGCGCGATGACTGCCGGAAGGCCAGGGCCATGGCCTCCCGCTCGCTCTCCGATGCCCGCCCGGCCGCCGTGTCCGTGTACGCGATGGCCTGCCGGGTCGCGGCGGCGAAGTCCTCGTCGGCGTAGGTCCGCAGCCAGCCGGCGTAGGGGTGCTCCCCGGGGGCGCCGCCGGCCAGGAACTCCCGGTGCAGCGTGGAACCGACCTCGGCGTAGAGCCAGAAGCAGGGCAGCGCCGCCGCCACGAGGACGCCATAGCTGCCGGAGACCGAGGCGGCCAGCAGGTGGTCCACATACGATTTCGTGACCGGGCCCAGGGTGGAGGCCGTGGGGCGGGTGCTGAGCCAGGAACGGTGCAGCTCGGATTCGACTTCCAGGCAGGTCTGCGCCGAACGGGCCCAGAACAGCTGCTCGGCCTCACTGGGGGCAATCGCCGCGGCCCGGGCCAGGACCCGGGAGTAGCCGTTGAGGTAGATGGCGTCCTGGGCGAGGTAGTACGCGAACTCGTGCTCGGGCAAGGTGCCGTCGGCCAGTCCGCGGACGAAGTCCAGGGCGTAGATCGCCTCAAGATCGCCCGCGGCTCCTGCGCGCAGGGCTGCGGCGAACTCCCCCACTGCCGGACCGTGCCTGCCCTGGAGGTGCTGGAGGTGGTGGAAGTGGTGGACCGGGCCGTTGCCGGAGCCGACGTCCAAGGCCGAGGCTTCGCGGAGCGCGCCCAGCAGCCACGGCTTGACTTCGCGCAGCGCCGCTTCCCAGTCCCCCACCCGGGCCTGCACGGTGGCCATGGCCGAGGACAGGGAGCAGCCGGTGCCGTGGCTGTTGCGCGTCGCGATCCGCTCCCCCGACACCACGACCGTTTCCTGGCCGAGCAGGCCGCCGGTGTTGACCAGCGCATCCGGGCAGCCGTCCGCGGCGCCGTTGCCGGCGGCGTGGCCGTCGGCGCCGGCGCCGTGGGCATGCCCGCCGCCCTGGAGGTGTCCGCCCTTAACCAGAACGGTGGTGCCGGTCAGGGCGGCCAGCCGCTTGCCCTGCGCCAGGGCCTCGGACCAGTCGGCCGCGACGGGCTCCTTGAGCAGGATGGCGAGTTCGGCGAGGTTGGGCGTGATGAGGTCCGCCAGCGGCAGGAGGGCCTGCAGGGCGGCCTCGGCGGATTCCTGCAGGAGCCGGTCCCCGCTGGTGGCGACCATCACCGGGTCCAGGACCACGACGGCGGGGCGCATCTTTTCCAGCCAGCCGCGGACGGCGTCGATCACGGCGGCGTCACCGAGCATGCCGATCTTGACGGCGTCGATGCCGATGTCGTCGCTGATGGCGTCCAGCTGCGCCGTGAGGAACGCCGCCGGGGGAACGTGGACGGCACGCACGCCCTGGGTGTTCTGCGCTGTCAGGGCGGTGATGGCAGCCATGCCGTAGCCGCCGTTCGCCGCGATGCTCTTCAGGTCGGCCTGGATTCCGGCCCCGCCGGAGGGATCGGAGCCGGCGATGGCCAGCACACGGGGAATGCGCGGCGGCGCCGGCAGAGACTCGCTGTGCAGAAAATTGGGCGGGAGGAACTCGGACGGATTCGGTCTCGCGGACAAGGCAGACATCCCTTCGCCGGTGCTAACCGGACAGGTTCAACGGGTCTGGATCTCAGCCGGCCCGATGCCCGGCACCCCGTGTCAGTGTTCCAGCCTAGCCGCTGCCACCCTGCGGACCCGTTAACGCACGAGCGGGCCCGGGCCCGGGCGGACGTATGTTACGTCTGCCCTGACCCGGACCCGCAACCCGACCAGTCGAAATAATGACCG
Organism: Arthrobacter sp. I3; assembly: GCF_000520575.1. Classification (NCBI taxonomy): domain Bacteria; kingdom Bacillati; phylum Actinomycetota; class Actinomycetes; order Micrococcales; family Micrococcaceae; genus Arthrobacter; species Arthrobacter sp. I3. The sequence goes on along the minus strand of NZ_KI914954.1, from coordinate 80,471 downwards.
GACGGGGACGTGGTCAGTCGCGGAGGACTACAGCTCCGACGCCGGCACGCCGACGCCGAGGATGATCGGCTCGTTGCCGGCCGGGAGGGACGCAGGCCTGGCCGCAGCGGGAGCCTTGGCCTCGTGGACCGATCCGGCCGCGGCCGGCCGGGTTGCCTCGCGGTGCTCCACAGAGGTTTCGTTGGCTGCACCCTGGGCGCGGCTGGCACTCCGGTTGCGGCGTGCGCGGCGGCCGCGCAGCGTCGTGGTGTCAGCCGTGCGTGACGCCGGCGCCTCCGCAGCGCGGACGGCCGACGGCGCCTCGGGCGCCGTGGCTTCCGGTGCGGCAACAGCCGCTGCCTGCCCGGCCGCCAGGCCGGCGGCCTGGCCGGCGGCCTGGTCCGGCTTGCCGGCCTCGGCTTCGCCCAGGTTTGCGAAAGCCTCGGTCAGCAGGTCCAGGGTCAGGGCCGGTGACGGCGCGTCCTCCGCGTGCTCGACGAAGGGCAGGGCCACCTGCTCGCCGCCAAACGTCAGCACCGTTGCGGGGCGGCCGGCTGCCTCGTCGGCGGCTGCGAGCTGCGTGACGGCGTCGACGGCGGCCTGGCGGGCCCCGGCGTCGCTGGCTGCGGCTGCCTCCCCGTCGTGCAGGTGCGCGGCGTGCGCTGCGGCGGCGATGTTGGCCAGCGCGGCCCGGGTGGCCTCGGCCTTGGCGTGGCGTTCGGCCTCGGTGGGTTCGGCGTGGACGGGCGCGGATGCGGCCGGCGCGGTCTCTCCGCCCTGGCCTCCCCTGCCGCGGCGACGGCTCTTGCGTTCCGGTCGGGCAGCAGGCTGCGCCTCGGTGCGCGGCACATAGTGCTCCGCGGCGACCGTGTTGGCACGGCGGTGCTCCACCGGCTCGTCGTGGGTGACGATGCCGCGGCCCGCACACGTTTCGCACTGTTCGCCGAATACTTCCAGCAACCCGGTGCCCATCCGCTTGCGGGTCATCTGCACGAGGCCCAGCGAGGTCACCTCGGCCACCTGGTGCTTGGTCCGGTCCCGGCCCAGGCACTCCACCATGCGGCGCAGCACGAGGTCGCGGTTGGATTCGAGCACCATGTCGATGAAGTCGATCACGATGATGCCGCCAATGTCGCGCAGGCGCAGCTGCCGGACGACTTCCTCGGCCGCTTCCAGGTTGTTCTTGGTGACGGTTTCCTCGAGGTTGCCGCCGGAGCCGGTGAATTTGCCGGTGTTGACGTCGACCACGGTCATGGCTTCGGTGCGGTCGATCACTAGCGAACCGCCCGAAGGCAGGAAGACCTTCCGGTCCAGGGCCTTGTGGATCTGCTCGTCGATGCGCCAGGCCGCGAAGATGTCCGTGTCCTTGGTCCACTTCTCAAGCCGGCCCACGAGGTCCGGTGCGACGTAGGTGACGTAGGCCTCGATAGTGTCCCAGGCTTCCTCGCCGGAGACGATCAGCTTGGAGAAGTCCTCGTTGAAGACGTCCCGGACCACCTTGATGGTCAGGTCAGGTTCGCCGTAGAGCAGCTCGGGGGCGAGGATCTTGGTGGACGTCGACTGGCTCTCGATGCCTTCCCACTGCGCGCGGAGGCGGTTGATGTCGTGCGTCAGCTCCTCCTCGGAAGCTCCCTCGGCCGCGGTGCGGACAATGACGCCCGCGTCCTCGGGCAGGCGGTCCTTGAGGATCCGCTTGAGGCGGTTGCGTTCGACGTCGGGCAGCTTGCGGGAGATGCCGGTCATGGAACCGCCGGGCACGTACACGAGGTACCGGCCGGGCAGTGAGATCTGGCTGGTGAGACGGGCGCCCTTGTGGCCGACCGGGTCCTTGGTGACCTGGACCAGCACGGAGTCGCCGGACTTCAGCGCGTTCTCGATGCGGCGCTGCTTGCCCTCGAGGTTGACGGACTCCCAGTTCACTTCACCGGCATAGAGCACGGCGTTGCGGCCGCGGCCGATGTCCACGAAAGCGGCTTCCATGGAGGGCAGCACGTTCTGGACCTTGCCCAGGTAGACGTTGCCGATCAGGGAGTCCTGCTGGGTCTTGGACACGAAGTGCTCGGCCAGGACGCCGTCTTCAAGGACACCGATCTGGATTCTGTCGTCGCGCTGGCGGACGATCATCTGGCGGTCCACGGACTCGCGGCGGGCCAGGAACTCGGCCTCGGTGATGACGGTACGGCGGCGGCCGGTGTCGCGGGATTCGCGGCGGCGCTGCTTCTTGGCTTCCAGGCGGGTGGAGCCCTTGACGGACGTGACGCGGTTGTTCACCGGCGCCTCGGCCATGGCACGCGGCGCACGGACGCGGGTCACCGTGTTGGGCGGATCGTCGCCTTCCCCGCCGGTCAGCTCCAGGTCCTGGTCTCCACGGCGACGGCGGCGGCGGCGGCGGGAGGTCACACCGTCTTCAAGGATTACCTCGGAGCCTTCGTCGCCCTCTTCTTCGGTGCCTTCCGACTCGGTGTCGGACTCGGCAGAGGTGCGGGTGCGGCCGCGCCGGCCGCGGCTGCGGCGCCGACGGCGGTTGCCGGCGTCCTCGTCCTCGTCGCCTTCCTCGTCCTCGGGCTCAGCTGCAGCGGCGGCAACGGGGGCCGGACGCACCACAGTGCTCAGGTCCGGGGCCTGGAAGATGACGGAAGTGAGGGCACCCGGTTCCATGAACAGCGACGCGGCCGGGCTTTCCTCGGGGCGGGCTTCCGGCTCTTCAGGCTGGGCTGCGGCGGCTTCCGCGGTGGGTGCTTCCGCCGCGGCGGCTTCTTCGGCCGGGAGTACTGCCGCGGGTGCTTCTTCGGCCTTCGGGGCGGCCTTGGCACGGCTGGCACGGCGGCGGACCGGCTTCTCTGCAACCGTCCCTGCGGCCGTTTCTGCGGCGGCAGCTGCGTCAGCGCCAGCTGCTGCGGGGGCCTCAGCCGCGGCAGGTGCGCCGGCTTCGGCGTCGCCGGCGAAGGCAGGCAACGGTTCCGGGGCTGCTACAGCTTTCCGGGTCCGGGTGCGCCGCGCGGGCGCCTTGGCCGCAGTCTCGGCTGCAGCAGTTTCAGATACAGCAGCTTCGGGTTCAACAGTTTCAGTTACGGCTGCTTCGACGTTGGCCGGCTTACGGCGGCCCCGGACGGGCTCATCTGAACCGGCCGCGTCGGCCAGGGCCGCAGCTTCGGCAACAGCCTCGGCCGCCTCCGCGGCGTTGACCTTGGCGACGGGCGCCTTCCGGCGGGTCCGTACGGCCCTCTTCGGCGCTACCGGAGCCTCTGCTTCCGCAGTTCCCTGCGCTTCCCCGGTGACTACTAGTTCTTCGTTTCCGGCTACTACCTGGTCATTATCCATATGTGGCGACACTCCTGCCCCTGATGCGCCGCCACATTCGGCGCCCCTTGGGGGCAAATATGCGTCAACACCCGCAGGCATTGACAGAAGTCAATTGAATACCCTCAGGTTCGCACCGGCAGTGGGGTGCGGCAGCCCTGGAGGGCCGGCGAGATTGTTTTGGAACCCGTTGACCTACACGCCACAACCAGGTGCCGTCCAATGGCATTGCGGGACAGCTGGAATCAGAGGATCCGCAGCTCCCTGCTCATCATTGGCGGTCTTGAAACAAAATCGCCGGACCGGAATCCGGATGTGGATCGGGTTCCAGCCACGATCATTGTCTCACAGGAGCCGTGAAAGCAGGGGCAGGCGGGGCCGGAAGTGCAGCAGGTGCGGCCGCGCGCGGCCGGCGGGGCCGTTCTCCGGCGCTGCTCAGCCTCCGGCGTTACAATCGGGGCAAGAAGCACCCGGTCAGGACGACTAAAAAAGGACTCAATTTCCATGCCCAGCATCTCCAGCACTGCCGGCGACGCGACCGTGCACCAACCGGGTTCCGGCCCGGCCCCCGCGGCGCGGCCCCTTCCCACGATGACCCGCGACCGCCCGTTCGCCTGGCTCCTGCTGATCACCGGCGTCATCGGCTGGCTCGCATCCGGGGCCCTGGTGCTGGAGAAGCTGGAGGTCCTGAAGGACCCGAACCACGTCACGGTCTGCGACGTGAACCCGTGGATCTCCTGCGGCCAGGTCATGCAGACACCGCAGAGTTCCGTGTTCGGCTTCCCCAATATGTTCATCGGAATCGTCGCCTTCGCCGTGATCATCACCACGGCCATGGGTATCCTGGCCGGCGCCCGGTTTTCCCGGTGGTACTGGCTGGGGCTCCAGGCGGGCGTGACGCTGGGCTTCGCGTTCGTGGTCTGGCTCTGGTCCCAGGCCCTGTACGCCATCCACATCCTCTGCCCGTTCTGCATGATCGTCTGGGCCGTGATGATCCCGCTGTTCGTCTGGGTGAGCGTCCGGAACATCTCCCACGGCGTGATTGCCCTGCCCGCCGGTCCCACCAAGGTGATCGGCGACTCCGGCTGGATCATTACGGCGCTGCTGTACGTCGCCGTCGTCGCGACGATCTTCTTCGCCTTCATCCAGGTTTTCATCGGTACCTCCGGCTACTAAACGCCCCAACCGCGTCGAAGAGACTGTTAAGGCCAATGCTCGCGCCGGGCATTGGCCTTAGCTGTCTCTTCGATGAGAGGCTCCGGGCCCATCTCGGGACTTATGGCACGACCCCGCGCACGCAGGTTACATAAGGCTGGAGGAAGGAAGACCGGAGGCTTCATGATGACTGTTCTTATTGCGTATGCAAGCGCTTTGGGGTCCACCCGGGAGATGGCACAACATATGGCATCCCGCATGGCGGGTGCACTGGGCGAGGTGGAGTGCCGGTCCGTGGAGGACGTCGGGGCCCTCTCCCGCTATGAGGCTGTCGTGGTCGGCAGCGCCGTCCACAACCAGGCCTGGCTGCCCCCGGCTTTGCTGTTCTTCAAACACCATGCCCGCGAGCTGGCCAGTCGGCCCGTGTGGGCCTTCAGTGTAGGGATGGCGGATGCGCTGCCAAAGCCGATTCGCCGGCGCGGCGCGGCAATGCAACAGGAACGTCTGGCAGAAGTCCTGATCAAAGAAGTTCCGCTTCGAGGCCACAAACTCTTCTCCGGCGTCTACCAGGCCGGCCAGATGCCGGCACCGCTCCGGGTGTTGTTCAGGCTCACCGGCGGCCGATTTGGGGATTTGCGGGACTGGGCGGCAGTCGACGAATGGACGGATCAGATTACGGCCCAACTCGCTAAACCTGCTTCGTCCACGTCTTCAGGCAGCATCACAGGCTAATGCCATCGAGACTGCGCATCCCGGCCGCGGCGCCCGGCGCGGTGGTGCGTGCACGGGAGGACCCATGACCGTTGTGAGCATTCACGCCGAACGAGGGGACATGCCTGCCTACGCGGCGACGCCGGCCGGTGCCGGTCCGTGGCCCGGCGTCGTCGTCATCCATGACGCACTCGGCCTGAGCCGTGACACCAGAGACCAGGCCGACTGGCTGGCCGGCGAGGGGTTCCTCGCCGTGGCACCTGACCTGTTTTATTGGGGCAGCAGGGCGGCGTGCTTGTGGTCCCTCATCCGCGGCTGGCGGCCCCTCGGCGACCTGGACCTCACCCGCGCGTGGCTGGCCGGACGGGACGGCTGCACCGGCCGGATCGGCGTGATCGGCTTCTGTATGGGCGGGGGGTTCGCCCTCATGCTGGCCCCGGACCATGACTTCGCCGCGGCAAGCGTCAACTACGGCGGACTCGATGACGGGACTGCCCGCGCAATGCCCCGGGCTTGCCCCATCGTTGGCAGCTACGGCGCCAGGGACCGCTGGCCCGGAGTGCGCAAGGTCCCGGCGCGTCTGGAGCCGCTGCTCGCCGACGTCGGGATAGACCATGACATCAAGGTCTATCCCGACGCCGGTCACGGCTTCCTCAACAGGCATGGCCCGTCGGAGCTCACATTCGGGGACAAGGTGCTCGCGAAGCTGGTTGCGGCCGGTTACCACGAGCCCTCCGCCGAGGACGCGCGTCTGCGCATCCTCGGCTTCTTCCGGGAACACCTGACCAATGAAGGGGAAGCGCGATGATGCACCCTGCACCGAGGGGAGCCTTGCTGGCAGCGGGCGCTGTGGCCGGTTTCACTGCCGGCTACCTGACACTCGTGCGGCCACGCCTGCTTCGCTGGGGCGCGACCGTTGACGAAGTGCGGGGACCTTACCCGGGGGCGGGGTTGATTCCGGGCAGCACGCGAGGGGCGACCATGGCGGTGACCATCGATGCGCCCCCTTCGCACGTGTGGCCCTGGCTGGTGCAGATGGGAACGGATCGCGCCGGCTGGTACAGCTGGGACCGTCTCGACAACTTCGGGCGCCGCAGCACAGAGAGCATCCATCCCGAGTGGCAGGAGATCGCCGCTGGTGACCGCCTGGCGGCGAAGCCCGACGGCAGCGAGTGGTGGGCGGTCGCGGCGCTTGAACCCGAGCGGTTCCTGGGCCTGCGTATGTCGATCGATCTCCGGGGGCGTCCCTTCGACCCGGCACGAACCCGGCCACGCTATTGCACCGACTCGCTCTGGGGATTCGAGCTGCGGGAGTCCGCGGGTGAGCGCACCCGGCTGGTAGTCAGCGGGTACTGGTCGCTACAGCCACAATGGCTGCAACCCATCCTGAGCATCACCATGCTGGAGCCCGCGCATTGGGTCATGCAGACCCGCCAGTTCTCGAATCTAGTGCGCCTCGCCAGCCGCTGAGAGGTCCCCGCGGCCCGGAGCGGGCCGAGAAGCCCCAACCGCCGCGAGGGGACAGTTAAGGCCAATGTCCGGTACGAACATTGGCCTTAACTTTCCCCTCGGTGGGGGTGTCCCGAAATTCGGGCTAGAACCAGATCTTGATCTCGCGCTCGGCGGATTCCGCCGAATCCGAGCCGTGGACCAGGTTCTGCTGGACCTTCAGGCCCCAGTCGCGGCCGAAGTCGCCGCGGATGGTGCCGGGCGCCGCCGTCGTCGGGTCCGTGGTACCGGCGAGGGTGCGGAAGCCCTCGATGACGCGGTGGCCCTCGAAGATCGCGGCGACCACGGGGCCGCTGAGCATGAACTCAACCAGCGGCTCGTAGAACGGCTTGCCGACGTGCTCCTCGTAGTGCTGCTCCAGCAGTTCGCGGCTCGCGTCGACTTTCTTGAGCTCGGCCAGGGTGTAGCCCTTGGCTTCGATCCGGCTCAGGATGGCGCCGGACAGGTTGCGGGCGACTCCGTCGGGCTTGATCAGGACGAGGGTGCGCTCAATGCTCACAGCTGCTCCAATGTGTTGGGGTGGGATTTAGGTCAAGTCTACGGGGTTCGGGCCAGGTGCCCGGGCACAGGTTCAGGCGCTGTTTCAGGCGCTGTTTCCCGGCGCGGGGCCCTGGGGGTGGGCGGCGTCCCAGTCGGCCTGCTCGCGCTCCCGCTGGGCAGCTTCCCGGTCAATCCGGATGCCGGTCCGGATCCCGTACCACCACGCCACGGCGAAGAGCGCGCCGACGAGGTACATGGCCGGTTCCACGATGCCGCCCAGGATCAGCACGAGCTGCAGGACCCAGCCCAGAGCCACTCCCCACGGCTTCGAGAGGACAGCGCAGGTGAAGACGAAGACCAGGCACAGGCCGATCCCGACCGAGAAGACCAGGGCCGCAGGGTATTCGTTCCGGTGCAGTCCAAAGACGGCCAGTGTCCCGAAGAGCACCACGAATGCTTCCAGCAGCAGGACCGTGGAGGCAAACATGACCTTCGTGGAACGTCGTTTCTTGGGCATGCCCGGGCGCCATTCGCGTTGGGCTTTGGTGAGTTTCGCCATCGCTTACGCGTCCGCCTTTCCGAGCAGGATCCGGGCGTCCGCGACGAGCGTGATGGAACCGGTCACGAGGACCCCGCCGGCGGGCTCGTCGTCGGCTTCGGCCCGTTCCACGGCCCATTCGAGGGCGTCATCGAGCTTCCCGGCGACGTGGATGTTCTCCTCGCCGAAGCCCAGGTCAACCGCGATTTCGGCCAGGTCCTCGGCCGGGACGGCCCGGGGCGAGTTGGACTGGGTGAAGCAGTATTCGGTGGCGAGGCCGCCGAGGGATTCCTTGAGCTGGCGCAGGATCTCCTCGGCGTCCTTTTCCCGCAGCACGCCGACCACCACCACGAGCTTGGTGAAGTTGAAGGCCTCGTGGATGGCCTCGGCGGAGACCCGGATGCCCTCCGGGTTGTGGGCGGCGTCCACGATGATGGTCGGCGCGGTGCGGACCACCTCAAGCCGTCCCGGGGAGGTGACGGAGGCGAAGGCCTCCTGCAGGATCTCGGCGTCGATCGCCTTTTCCCCGCCAAAGAACGCTTCCAGCGCGGCAATGGCGACGGCGGCGTTCTCGGCCTGGTGCGCGCCGTGCAGCGGCACCAGCAGGTCCTCGTAGCGTCCGGCGATGCCCTGGATGGTGACCATCTGGCCGCCGACCGCGACGGTGCGGGATTCGACGCCGAACTCCACGCCCTCGAAGCGGAACGGCACGTTGACTTCCTTGGCCTTCTCCAGCAGGACCTGGGCCGCGTCGACCGGCTGCGCCGCGCTGATGAGGAAGCTGCCGGGCTTGATGATGCCGGCCTTCTCGTAGGCGATGTCCCCGGTGGTGTCGCCCAGCAGATCGGTGTGGTCCAGGGAGATCGGGGTGACGACGGCCACCTGGCCGTCGCCGACGTTCGTGGCGTCGGTGATGCCGCCCAGGCCCACTTCGATCACGGCGACGTTGACCGGCTGGTCAGCGAAGACCGCGAAGCCCAGGATGGTCAGGCACTCGAAGTAGGTCAGCCGGGGCTCGCCCGCCGCCTCGAGTTCGCCGTCCACGATCTGCAGGTAGGGACGGATCTCGTCCCAGATCCGGACGAACGTCTCATCCGGCACCGGGGCGCCGTCGATGCTGATCCGCTCGGTGACCTTGGACAGGTGCGGGCTCGTGTACCGGCCGGTGCTCAGGCCGTGGGCGCGCAGCCCGGCCTCGATCATCCGGGCCGTGGAGGTCTTGCCGTTGGTGCCGGTGACGTGGATGATCGGGAACGCCTTGTTCGGCTCCCCCAGGATTTCCATGGCCCGGTGCAGCGGGGCGAGCCGCGGCTCCATCTTGTTTTCCGGCGCCCGGCCCAGCAGCTCGGCGTAGACGCTTTCAACGGAGAATTCATCGGTCATGGTTTAGGCTCCAACTTTCTTGGCAACGCTGACCTGCGGGTCCTTGATGTCGGCCGCCAGGGTTTCCAGCTCGACGGTCAGGGTTTCGGTCTTGACCAGCTCCGCGTTGGCCAGCAGCGCCTCGACGACGTCCTGCTTCGCCGTGACGGACGTGCTGATCCGGTCGCTGACATTGAGTCCGGCGTCCTTGCGGGCCTGCTGGATGGCGCGGACCATGTCACGGGCCATGCCCTCGGCTTCCAGCTCCGGGGTGACCTCGGTGTTGAGGACCACGAACCCGCCGCCGGGCAGGACCGCCGCTGCGCGGGATCCTTCGCCTTCCGCGGCCTCGGCCACGACGGTTTCCAGGGTGTACTCCTGCGGTTCGAGGTCGAGGCCGCCGGCGGTGACCACCCCGGCGTCGCTGACCGACCAGTCGCCGGACTTGGAGCCCTTGATGGCCTGCTGGACGTTCTTGCCCAGGCGCGGGCCGGCGGCCCGGGCATTGACCACGAGCTTCTGCTCGATGCCGAACTCCTCCGGGGAGGCGTTCTCGGCGTCCAGCAGGCGGACCGAGCGCAGGTTCAGTTCATCGGCGACGACGGCGGCGAAGCCGCCCAGCGCGTCCGCGCCCGGTGCCACGACCGTGAGTTCCTGCAGCGGCAGGCGCACGCGCAGGTTCGCGGCCTTGCGCAGCGAGGAGCCGGTGGAGCAGATCTGCTGCACCCGGTCCATCGCCTCGACCAGGCCCGGGTTGGCCGGGAACAGTCCGGCATCCGGCCAGTCGGCCAGGTGGACGGAACGCCCGCCGGTGAGGCCACGCCAGATCTCCTCGGAGATCAGCGGCAGCAGGGAGGCGGCCACGCGGGTGACGGTCTCCAGCGCGGTGTAGAGCGCATCGAAGGCGTCCACACTCTCGTCGAAGAAGCGCTGGCGGCTGCGGCGGACGTACCAGTTCGTGAGCATGTCCAGGTAGCTGCGCAGCTCGTCGCAGGCGCCGGAGATGTCGTAGCTGTCCAGCTGGGCGGTCATGTTCCGGACCAGGTCCCCGGTGTTGGCCATGAGGTACTGGTCAAGGGTGTCGGCGTAGCCGTCGTAGCGGAGCTTGGCGTCGTAGCCCTTCGCTTGTCCTCCATCTGCGTTGGAAGCGTTCGTGTACAGCGTGAAGAAGCTGTACACGTTCCACAGCGGCAGGATGACCTGGCGGACGCCGTCGCGGATCCCCTGCTCGGTGACCACGAGGTTGCCGCCGCGCAGGATCGGGCTGGACATCAGGAACCAGCGCATGGCGTCGGAGCCGTCGCGGTCCAGGACCTCGGAGACGTCCGGGTAGTTGCGCAGGCTCTTGGACATCTTCTGCCCGTCCGAACCCAGCACGATGCCGTGGCTGATGACGTTCCGGAAGGCCGGACGGTCGAACAGTGCGGTGGAAAGGATGTGCAGCATGTAGAACCAGCCGCGGGTCTGGCCGATGTACTCGACGATGAAGTCCGCCGGGTTGTGCGTGTCGAACCATTCCTCATTCTGGAACGGGTAGTGGACCTGGCCGTAGGGCATGGAACCTGAATCGAACCAGACGTCCAGGACGTCCTCGACGCGGCGCATCACGGACTGGCCCTCTTCCGGGGTGCGCGGGTCATCCGGATTCGGGCGGGTGAGCTCGTCGATGAACGGCCGGTGCAGGTCCACCTGGCCGGCCTTGTTCAGCGGCAGGCGGCCGAAGTCGGCCTCGATCTCGGCCAGGGAGCCGTAAACATCGGTGCGCGGGTAGTCCGGGTCGGTGGACTGCCAGACGGGGATCGGGCTGCCCCAGTAGCGGTTGCGGCTGATGGACCAGTCGCGGGCATTGGCGAGCCACTTGCCGAACTGGCCGTCCTTGACGTTGCCCGGGATCCAGTTGATGTCCTGGTTGAGCTCGGACATGCGGTCCTTGAACTTGGTGACCTCGACGTACCAGGAGGACACGGCGCGGTAGATCAAAGGGTTGCGGCAGCGCCAGCAGTGCGGGTAGCTGTGCTCGTAGCTGGCCTGGCGGACCAGGCGGCCCTGGGCGCGGAGCACCTGGGTGATGGGCTTGTTGGCCTCGAACACCTGCAGCCCGGCGATTTCGGCGAGGTCGCCGTGGCCGAAGAGCGGCAGGAACTTTGCGCCTTCGTCGACCGAGAGGACCACGGGGATGCCGGCCTCTTCACAGATCTTCTGGTCGTCTTCGCCGTAGGCGGGGGCCTGGTGGACGATGCCGGTGCCGTCGGTGGTGGTGACGTAGTCGGCCACGAGGAAGCGCCAGGCGTTCTCGGTGCCGTACTTTTCGGCGTCGTGGAAATAGTCCCAAAGCGGCTCATAGCTCAAGCCGTTGAGCTCGGCGCCGGTGTGGCGGGAGGTGATGGCGGCCTCCGCGGCGGCGGCGCCCTCGGCCCCGTCGCCGTAGCCGAGGTCCTTGGCGTAGGCGGCCAGGAGGTCCGCGGCGAGCAGGAAGCTGCCCGTGACGGGGGCGTCGGCCGCGGCGGCTTTGATCCCGTGCGGGCCGGCCGGCAGGACCACGTAGCTGATGTCGGGCCCGACGGCGAGCGCCAGGTTGGTGGGCAGCGTCCAGGGTGTGGTGGTCCAGGCAAGTGCCTGTACCCCGGCGAGCTGCCTGGACAGCTCCGAGTCCCCTGCCGTGATGGGGAACGTGACCGTGACGGTCTGATCCTGGCGGTTCTTGTAGACGTCGTCGTCCATGCGCAGCTCATGGTTGGACAGCGGCGTCTCGTCCTTCCAGCAGTACGGCAAGACGCGGTAGCCGTTGTAGGTCAGGCCCTTTTCGTGCAGCTGCTTGAAGGCCCAGAGCACGGACTCCATGTACTCGACGTTGAGCGTCTTGTAGTCGTTTTCGAAGTCCACCCAGCGCGCCTGGCGGGTGACGTAGCTCTTCCATTCGTCGGCGTACTTCATGACGGAGGCGCGGCAGGCGTCGTTGAACTTGTCGATGCCCATGGCCTCGATCTGGGTCTTGTCCGTCATGCCCAGCTGCTTCATGGCTTCCAGCTCGGCGGGCAGGCCGTGGGTGTCCCAGCCGAAGCGGCGCTCCACGCGGCGGCCGCGCTGGGTCTGGTAGCGGCCCACGAGGTCTTTGGCGTAGCCGGTCAGGAGGTGGCCGTAGTGCGGCAGGCCGTTGGCGAAGGGCGGGCCGTCGTAGAAGACGAACTCGTTGGACCCGTCCTGACCAGCATCCCGCTGGTCGATGCTCGCCTGGAAGGTGCCGTCCTGGTCCCAGTACTTGAGGATGCGCTCTTCGATCTCCGGGAACTTCACGGAGGCAGACACACGGGAGGTGTTGGAAACTGCGTTGGAAGTTGCGTTTGACGCAGAGGTGGTGGAGCCGGCGCCTGAGGCGGAGGCCTTGGGGTAATAAGTCATCTCGACATCCTGGGTTGAGCTGGTGAACACATGCATTCAGGATGCGAGGACGGCCCTGTTGTCTTCCGACACCACGGACCGCGGTACCACCTCACTTACCGCTGCCGGTCCGCTCCCCTTCGCGAAGGGTGCTGCACCGGCGTCGGCCGCTCATTACTGCTATGACGGGCTTACCCGTCCGGTTCTACTGGCCCGCGCACGCACAGTGGCGACTAAGTCTCCACCTCACGCGAGGGTGTTCTTCCGGAAGCTCACCGGTGATGGCCGGGTCAAAGCTGCTACGTCGATGGTACCGGAGAAAATAGTGCGTTTCACTGCCCTGCTGCAGCGACGTTCAGTGCCACTGCGTTTCCCGGTGCGGCAAACTCCGCTGTCAGGGGGCGACGCCGGCGGTCCGACTGCATAGACTCATGCCATGACCGTCCCCCGGCCGCCCCGGGCCTACCCGTGAAGCGCCGCAGCGCCAGCCGCCGGTGGCACGTGTCCTCTGCCCTTTGCGCCGCGCCCGTTGCCGTGGTCTCCGTGTTCCGGGCGGTCCCGGCGCCGTGGCCTGCCCCGGTGGTCCAACTCGTGGCCTTCACACCCTGGTTCGTGCTTCCCGCCGGCGCGGCCTTCCTGCTGGGGCTGCGGGCGCGCCGTCCCTGGCTTGCCCTCCCGGCCGGCGCCCTCCTGGCCTTGCAGCTGCTCTGGCTGTTCCCGCCGGACCAGGTGGCGGACCGGCTTCTGGCCCGGCAGACGGAGCCCTTGCAGGGACAAGAAGAGTCCATCGGACAGGGCACGGGACAGCGGCCGTCGGCCGAACTGAAGGTCATGAGCCTCAACGCCTGGAAAGGCCAGGCGGACGCCGCGGAAGTTGTCCGGCTGGTGCGTGAAAACGGCGTCGGGCTCCTTGCCGTCCAGGAACTCTCCCCGGACCTGGAAAAACGGCTGGACGCGGAGGGGCTGGGCGCGCTGCTTCCGCACCGGATCAGCCGCTCGCGGGACGGCGCGGGCGGCGGCGCCGTGTACTCCTCACGCCCGATCATTCCGGTGGACTCCGTGGACGGTTCCGCCTTCCACATGCCCACGGTGCAACTGGAGCTCGACGCCGGCGGCCGGCAGGCCCCCCTCACCGTGACCAACGTACACACCAAGGCGCCCGTGTGGGGCCGGGCCGGGCAGTGGCGGAGCGAATTGGCCGCCCTGGGCCGCCTTGCCGCCCGTCCCGGCAACATGCTGCTGCTGGGCGACTTCAACGCAACCCTCGACCACGCCGAGTTCCGGCAGATGCTTCAGGGCCAGGACAGGACCCGGCCGGGCGGCCCCCTCGTCGATGCCGGCGCCGCGGCCCTGGCCCGCCTGGTTCCGACCTGGCCCATGGCCGGTCCCCCGTTGCCGGGCGTGGTCATCGACCACATCGTGACCGGCCCGCAGGTGCACAGCAGCGGCTATGCCGTGCTGCCGGTGGCCGGGTCGGACCACGCGGCGCTCCTGGCCACGCTGTCCGTCCCCGCGGCGGACTAGCTGCGCGGCAGTTTCATGCCGGACTCGGCCATCACGTCCCGGAGCCGGTCCGGGTAATCCGTGATCAGCCCGTCCACTCCGGCACCGATGAGCGCCCGCATGGTGGGCTTGTCATCAACGGTCCACGGGATGACCTGCATGCCGGCCGCGTGGGCACGGCGGACCATGTCGGCGGTGACGTAGGGAACATAGCCCGGATCCGTCACGGCGCCGTCCTGCGGCGTGCCGTGCACCGGAGAGATGGCGTCGAAGCCGAGGGAGGAGGCTGCGGCGACGAGGTCTCCGCCGAAGTCATCGGCGTCGATGCCGCCCAGCCACGGCGACTTGCCGGGCCGGCCTGCCTGGAGGAAGTCCTTGTTGGTCAGGGCCACGGTGCGGATCTGGGGATCGCGCTGTTGGACCAGGCGCAACGAGCCCCAGTCGAAGCTCTCAATCGAGACACGGCTCTGCATGTGGGCGGCCGTAATTTCCCGGAGCGCGACGTCGACGAACTGCTCGCGCGGGGCCGTTTCCTGTGGCGCGCCTGCCTCGACCTTGGTTTCGATGTTGAACTTCACCTGGCTGGCGCGGTGGGAGTCCGCCAGGGCGAAGACCTCGGCCAGCGTGGGCATCTTGGCGCCCGGCGAGGCCACCTGGCCCGGGAACTGGGGAAGCGTGAGGCTGCCGCAGTCCAGGCTGCGGACCTGCGCGAACGTCAGGTCCTTGACGTACTTGCCGACGTAGGGGAACTGGGGGTCGTTCGGCGTGACAGGAGCCGTGTCCAGGCACTTCTGGCCGCTGATCTTGCGGTCGTGGGTGATGACCTCATGGCCGTCTTTGGTGATCTGGAGGTCAAGTTCGAGGGTGGAGACGCCGGTCTCGATCCCCTTCGCGAAGGACGCCAGCGTTGACTCGACAGTCAGGCCGATGCCGCCGCGGTGGGCCTGGAGATCGAAGTGGTTGTCCTGGCCGTTGGTGTTCGTGTCTGCCGCGTGGGCCTGGGCAGCGTTTGCCTGGGCGGCGGCGGTGAGGAGCAGGGCTGCGCTGAGTACGGCAGCGCCGAGCTTCGTCGGGGTTCGCATGGGAAAGTTCTCCACTCTGGTGGTGTGCAGTTGCACGGGCCACCTTGCCCCGCCACGGCCAACTCCGGACCAGCGCAGCCTGACCACCGCACCACGCCAGGGTGAACGTCCGGTGTCGCCACCGGACGTCCCGGCCCCTCGCGCCGCCCTTGGCCCGCCCTACTGGTTCTTGCGGATCAGCTTGTAGTTGGCCGCCTGCGCCACCGGGCGGATCACGATCTGGTCCAGGTTGATGTGGTGCGGCGCCACGACGGCGTAACGGACCACATCGGCGACGTCGGCGGCCGTCAGTGGCTTCTCGACTCCGTGGTACACCTTGGCCGCCGCGTCCTGGTCGCCGAGGCGGTTCAGGGCGAACTCCTCGGTCTGCACCAGGCCGGGGGCCACCTCGATCACGCGGAGGTTGTGCTCGGCCTCTTCGAGCCGCAAGGCGCCGGTCAGGGCGTGCTGGGCGAACTTGGCCGCGTTGTAGCCACCGCCGCCCTCATAGGCCGCGAGCCCGGCGGTGGAGGTCAGGTTCAGCACGGTGCCCTCGCCGCAGGCGCGCAGCATGGGCAGGAATGCGCGGATCAGCTTCATGCTGCCGAGCACGTTGACCTGGAACATCCATTCCCAGTCCTCGGTCTTGGCCCCGGCAACCTTGTCGGCGCCGCGGGCACCACCGGCGATGTTGATCAGCGTGTCGATGCCGCCGGCGCGGGTCACCTCATCGAGCAGCCGGGCCACATCGACGTCGTCGGTCACATCGGTGGGAAGGGCGACGGCGAACACGGTCCAGCCTTCCTTGCGGAGCGCACGCACGGTGGCCTCGCCGATTCCGGTGCTGGCGCCGGTGACTACTGCTGCTTTGGCTCCTGCTGCAGTGAATTCTTGTGTGTTGTTGTCGATTCCCTCAGTCATGGGACCACAGTAACGGCAATGGCGGGCTCATTTCCTGCTGTTGCTGCCCCGCTCGAGGAACTCCTGCAGCACCCGGGCATGGTTGGTCTCCGGGTCCCGGGCGCCGTAGAGCAGCGTCACTTTCCCGTGCTCCGCCGCGAGGTCCCGGAGTGTCTGCACGGCCGGGTTCACCTCAAGCTCGGCTTCGTAGGCCGCCCGGAAGTCCGCGAACCGTTCCTGCATGTGGCCGAATTCCTTGCGCAGCGGCGGGGAGGGCGCCACGTCCTTGAGCCAGAGTTCTAGTTGGGCCCGTTCCTTGCTGACTCCGCGCGGCCAGAGCCGGTCCACCAGGACCCGGCAGCCGTCGTCGTCGGAAGGGTCCTCATAGATGCGTTTGACCGCAAAGGTTCCGGCAGACGTCTCCATACCGCTGGACACTATTCCAGTGTTTTGCCCTCGCATAGTGCGATTTACTGCAGCGGACTGTAGCGATTGGGTGAAACGGACTGTAAGGAACTGCAACAATTGACCCATGGCTGAAGACAATCAGGGTACAGACACGCCCACCACCGCCCCCATCAACGTTCCGGACAAGCCCGCCCTGGAGGGGCTGGAAGAAGCGCTCACGCGGCGCTGGCTTGACGAAGGGACCTACAAGTTCAACCCGGACACCACCCGGGAGCAGGTCTACTCGATCGACACTCCCCCGCCCACGGCGTCGGGATCCCTCCACGTCGGACACATGTTCTCGTACACGCAGACCGACGTCCTGGCGCGCTACCAGCGCATGACCGGCATGAACGTCTTCTACCCCATGGGATGGGACGACAACGGCCTGCCCACCGAGCGCCGCGTGCAGAACTACTACGGCGTGCGCTGCGATCCCGCGATTGCCTACGACGCCGGCTACCGTCCCCCGGCCGAGCCCGCCAAGAACCAGCGCGACTTCGACGTCATCTCCCGCAAGAACTTCATCGAGCTTTGCGAGGAGCTCGCGGTCGAGGACGAGAAGGTCTTCGAGCACCTCTTCCAGACCCTGGGCCTGTCCGTGGACTGGGACCTGACCTACCGGACGATCGATGACAAGTCCCGCGCCATCTCCCAGCGGGCCTTCCTGGCCAACCTGGCAGCAGGCGACGCGTACATGGCCGAGGCCCCCACCCTGTGGGATGTCACGTTCCGCACCGCCGTGGCCCAGGCCGAGCTTGAGGACCGTGAGGTCGCCGGCGCCTACTACCGCTACCCCTTCTTCACCGAAGACGGCGAAAAGATCTTCATCGAGACCACCCGCCCCGAGCTGCTGGCCGCCTGCGCCGCGCTCGTGGCCAACCCCGACGACGAGCGCTACAAGCCGCTGTTCGGCAAGAAGGTCACCTCTCCCCTGTTCGGTGTCGAGGTAGAGGTCAAGGCCCACCCGCTGGCTAAGGCGGACAAGGGCTCCGGCGTCGCCATGGTCTGCACCTTCGGCGACCTCACCGACGTCACCTGGTGGCGCGAGCTGCAGCTGCCCACCCGCGCGATCGTGGGCCGCGACGGCCGCATCATCGGCGAGACCCCGGAGTGGATCACCACCGAAGAAGGCCGCGCCAACTTCGCGGCCATCGCCGGCAAGACGGTATTCAGCGCCAAGGAGTCCGTGGTGGAGCTCCTGGCCGGCGCGGAGCTGCTCGACGGCGAGCCCAAGAAGATCATGCACCCGGTGAACTTCTTCGAAAAGGGGGACAAGCCGCTTGAGGTGGTCACCTCGCGCCAGTGGTACATCCGCAACGGCGGCCGCGACGAGGACCGGCGCGAACGGCTGATCGGCCGCGGCAACGAGATCGAGTTCCACCCGGCGTTCATGCGCTCCCGCTACGAGAACTGGATTTCGGGGCTCAACGGCGACTGGCTCGTGTCCCGCCAGCGCTTCTTCGGCGTGCCGGTACCGGTCTGGTACCCCCTGGATGCCGACGGCAACCCCGAATACGACGCGCCGATCGTCCCGTCGGATGCGCAGCTGCCCGTGGACACCGCGGCGGATGCGGCCCCCGGCTACGAGGAAGCCCAGCGCGACGTGCCCGGCGGTTTCACCGGCGACGCGGACGTCCTCGACACCTGGGCCACGTCCTCCCTGACCCCCCAGATTGTGGGCGGCTGGAGCACCGACGAGGCGCTCTTCGCCAAGGTCTACCCCTTCGACGTGCGCCCGCAGGGCCATGACATCATCCGGACCTGGCTGTTCTCCTCCGCCGTCCGCGCCGACGCGCTGCAGAAGACCGCACCGTGGAAGCATGCAGCCATCTCCGGCTGGATCCTGGACCCGGACCGGAAGAAGATGTCCAAGTCCAAGGGCAACGTCATTGTGCCCACGGATGTGCTGGAAGAGTACGGCTCCGACGCTGTGCGCTACTGGGCTGCCTCGGCCAAGCTCGGCGCGGACACCGCCTACGAGATCGCGCAGATGAAGATCGGCCGCCGCCTGGCCATCAAGCTGCTCAACGCCTCCAAGTTCGTCCTGAACCTGGGCGCCACCGAGGACTCGGTCGTCTCCGGCGACCTGTCCGTGCTGAGCAACCCGCTGGACCGGGCCGTCCTGGCCCAGCTCGCCGACGTCGTCGAGCAGGCGACCAAGGCATTCGAGGGCTACGACTACGCCCGGGCGCTGCAGATCACCGAGAGCTTCTTCTGGAACTTCACCGACGACTACGTGGAGCTCATCAAGGACCGTGCCTACGGTGCGGCCGGCGAGGAGCAGCAGGCGTCCGTGCTGGCCGCCCTCGCGACGAGCCTGGACACCCTCCTGCGGCTCTTCGCGCCGTTCCTGCCGTTCGCCACGGAGGAAGTCTGGAGCTGGTGGCGCACCGGTTCCGTGCACCGCGCCCAGTGGCCTTCCGCCATCGCGGTCGACGGCGACACGACGCTCCTGGCCACGGTCGGCACCGCGCTCAGCGGCATCCGCAAGGCCAAGTCCGAGGCCAAGGTCAAGCAGCGCACCGAGGTGCTGTCCGCGACGATCACGGCCTCGGAGTCCCTCACGACCCAGCTCAAGGCCGGCCTCGCCGACCTCAAGGCCGCGGCCAACGCCCGTGAACTGGCGCTTGTCGCCGGCGAGGGTGAACTGGCCGTCAGCGACGTCGTTCTGGCACCTGCCGAGCGGCCCGTCCAGGCGTAGTCTCCGGCGGAAACAACACGAAGGGGCCCTCGGTCCGGTTCAGAGAAGCAATTCTGATCCGGCGGGGCCCCTTCGGCGTCGCGGGGAGGCTCAGACCGCGAAGGACGTCTCGAAGTGCGTCAGCACCGGCGGGGCGGCCAGGAGTTCTGCCAGCCCGCTCGCGCCGTCGCCTGCGCGCCAGGCGCGATAGGCGGCATCGTGTTCCATCGATACCCACTGTTCGACCACGAGAAAATGCGCCGGATCCTCGCTGTCGACCAGCACGTCGACCCCGAGGCAGCCGTCAAAGGCGCGCGTATCGGAGAGAATATCGCGGAGCACCGCGGGCGCCGTGGGCAGGGCTTCGGCTTTGACGTTCAAGTCGAGATGGGCTGTAACGGGCATGGCGCTCCAATGTTCGCAGGTGGGGACAGGACAAAACCGGGTACAACCGGGCGGGTGGCCCGGAGATCACGGCACGGGGACCGCCGCCCCGTCATTGGAAGCAACAGCCGGGACGCCGGGCTTGTTCCTTCGGCCCGGAACCCGGGGCAGCACAAGCAAGTCCTATCGCTGAGGCGTGAGGTCACCCGGCACGGGTGAGGCGCCGCACCTCACCGGGGGCACAGAATGAAGGTGCAGCGGTCCGTCGGATCGCCTTGAACCCCAAGAAGAAGCGGAGGTCATACGCATGACTGAGACACTCGATGAACTGGGGCCGGTCGACTGGATCGTCGTTGAATTCCCCGGACCCGATTTCGGCAAGGGCCAGATCGCCCCGTTCCTGGAGGACCTGGTCCAGCGTGACCTCGTCAGGGTGCTCGACATGGTGTTCCTGAGGAAGATGGAAGACGGCACACTCGAGACGGCGGAGATCTCCGACCTCGACCCGAGCGAGCTCGGCGAGGTGCGCACGGCCGAGGCCGACCTGGCCATGGTGCTCTCTGAGCAGGATGTCATGGACCTGGCCGAGACGATCGCGCCCGGCCACTCCGCCGCGGTGCTCGTCTGGGAGAACCTGTGGGCGGCTCCGTTCGGCACGGCAGTCCGCAAGGCCGGCGGCCAACTCGTGGCCAGCGGCCGGATCCCGACCCAGGCCGTCATCGCCGCCTTCCAGGCCGACGCTGAAGACCAGTCCTCTGAAGAAGCGATAGAAGGAGCCTGACATGCCACTGGCAGCACGACGCAGACGCAGGACCGCCGCCGCCGTCGGCGGGGCCGTTGTCGTCGCCCACGGGATCAACCGTCGCGGCGACCGGCGCGAAGACCGCCGTGACGACCGCGGCGACCGCCGGGAGGACCGCCGCGACTGACACCACGGAGCCAGTCCCCTGGCACCCTCAGGTGCGCATGACCCGCCCCGGGTCGTGCGCACCTGCACAATGCCCACGCTGCACCCGGGGAAGCGTCCTTGGACGGCGTTATTGGGCCCACTGTTTTTGGGCAAGGTGTTTTTGGGCAAAGGGGAAGCCCCATCAGCGTTTAGCGGTTGGTGGGGCTTCGACTTTTCGATTGTCACGTGACGTCTTAGACAATCTGGCGGGATCCTTAGACTTTCAGGTCTTCCTACCTCGTCACTGGTAGCCATCATCTGACTTTGCCGAAGGCTGCGTCGGATGAGTGTCACTGAATCTTTGGTTCCTGCGTCCCTCTTCTTTCGAAGTGGGTAAGTTCTATTGTTGTCCCCCGGCCTGCTGTGCACAAGAGCCCCGGCAGAACTACAACAGAGTAGTTCTGCCGGGGCTCCCGGGAGGCCGGGCAGCGGCCCGGCCCGGCGTGTTCAGGCCTAGTTAAAGACCGGGCTTTCGGTACGGCTGCGCTTGATTTCGAAGAAGTACGGGAAGGATGCCAGGGTCACCGTGGCGTCCCAGATCTGTCCTGCTTCCTCGCCGCGCGGGATACGCGTCAGAACCGGGCCGAAGAAGGCCGTGCCGTTGAAGGCGACGACAGGTGTGCCCACGTCCTGACCGACCAGCGAGATGCCTGCCTCGTGGCTGGCGCGCAGCTTTGCATCAAATTCGTCGCTCTGGCCCGCGCCCGCAAGCTCGGCCGGCAGTCCGGCCTCGGCCAGCGACTTGGCGATGACCTCGTCGATGTCCTTGATGCCTTCGTTGTGGATCTTGGTGCCCATGGAGTCATAGAGCGCCTTGATGTATTCGGCACCGTGCTGTTCAGCGGCGGCGGTGATGACGCGGACCGGAGCCCACGCCTTCTTCATGAACTCGCGGTACTGCTCGGGCAGTTCCTCGCGGCCCTCATTGAGCACGGCGAGGCTCATGACATGCCACTCGGTCTTGATGTCACGGACTTCTTCGACTTCGCCGATCCAGCGGGAGGTGACCCAGGCGAAGGGGCACATCGGGTCGAACCAGAAGTCGGCTTTGTTGGTCATGGTTTCAGACACAGGTGTTCTCCTTAGGGAAGTCTGCGGGGAAAGCGCCGGGGCGGATCACGCACACGGCGCGCTAAAGATTACAGCGACCTTGGCCGCGATAATATTCCGGATCAGGCGGACTTGCGCCGTTTGACCTCGTCGTGGGCGATCATCGTGGGCGCTGCCTTCTTGGTCACGACCTGTTCGGTGATCACGACGCTGGCGACGTCGTCGCGGCTGGGGAGGTCGAACATGACCGGAAGCAGGACTTCCTCCATGATGGCGCGCAGCCCCCGGGCTCCGGTGCCTCGCTCCAGCGCCTGGTCGGCAATGGTGTTGAGGGCCTCGTCCTCGAAGATGAGCTCGACGCCGTCGAGCTGGAACATCTTCTGATACTGCTTGACGAGGGCATTCTTCGGCGTCGAGAGAATCTGGATGAGCGCGGCGCGGTCCAGGTTGGAGACGGTGGTGATGACGGGCAACCGGCCGATGAACTCCGGGATCAGCCCGAACTTGAGCAGGTCTTCCGGCATGACCTCGCCGTAGGAATCCGTGGTGTTCTTGACCTCGTTGAGCGGGGCGCCGAAGCCGATGCCCTTGCGCCCGGACCGCGAACCGATGATGTCCTCGAGCCCCGCGAAGGCGCCGGCCACGATGAAGAGCACGTTGGTGGTGTCGATCTGGATGAATTCCTGGTGCGGGTGCTTGCGTCCGCCCTGCGGCGGGACCGAGGCCACCGTGCCCTCTAGGATTTTCAAGAGCGCCTGCTGCACGCCCTCCCCCGAAACGTCCCGGGTAATGGAAGGATTCTCGCTCTTGCGTGAGATCTTGTCGATCTCATCGATGTAGATGATGCCCTGCTCGGCCTTTTTGACGTCATAGTCGGCGGCCTGGATAAGTTTGAGGAGGATGTTCTCAACGTCCTCACCGACGTAGCCGGCCTCGGTCAGGGCCGTGGCGTCGGCGACGGCAAACGGGACGTTGAGGCGGCGGGCGAGGGTTTGGGCCAGGTAGGTCTTGCCGCAGCCGGTGGGTCCGATCAGCAAGATGTTGGACTTGGCGATCTCGACGTCGTCGTGGTGCACGCCGTCGGCGAGGCTGCCGCTCTTCGGCGCGTGGCCAGCCTGGATCCGCTTGTAGTGGTTGTACACCGCGACGGCGAGCGAACGCTTGGCGGGTTCCTGGCCAATCACGTATTCCTGCAGGAAATCAAAGATTTCGCGGGGCTTGGGCAGCTCGAAACTGCCCAGGTCAGCTACTTCCGCGAGTTCCTCTTCGATGATCTCGTTGCAGAGTTCGATGCACTCGTCGCAGATGTAGACGCCGGGCCCGGCAATGAGCTTGCGGACCTGCTTCTGGCTCTTTCCGCAGAAAGAACACTTCAGCAGATCTGTGCTCTCGCCAATCCGAGCCATGTGTGAACCCCTTTAGTAGCTTGCTGCTGGCTGTGACATGTTCCACTCTAGGTCACTTTGGGCCCGTTGGGTGGAAAGCGGACGCCGGTGCGGCCAAGTAAAAATGCCGCACCGGCGCCGCAGATTGCTGATTAGCGCGCGATTGCCTGGGGCTTGATCTTGCGGGAATCGAGGACCTGGTCAATGAGGCCGTACTGCATGGCCTCGGCGGCCGTGAGGATCTTGTCCCGCTCAATGTCGTTGTTGACCTGCTCAGGCGTCCGGCCGGAGTGCTTGGCCAGCGTGTCCTCGAGCCAGGAGCGCATGCGCATGACCTCGGCGGCCTGGATCTCGAGGTCCGAGGCCTGCCCGCCCTGTCCGCCGGACAGCGAAGGCTGGTGGATCAGTACGCGGGCGTTCGGCAGCGCGAGGCGCTTGCCCGGCGTGCCGGCCGCGAGCAGCACGGCGGCGGCGCTGGCCGCCTGGCCGAGGCAGACGGTCTGGATCTCGGGCCGGATGTACGTCATGGTGTCGTAGATCGCGGTCATGGCGGTGAAGGAACCGCCAGGCGAGTTGATGTAGAGCGTGATGTCGCGGTCCGGGTCGGTGGACTCGAGCACCAGCAGCTGGGCCATGACGTCGTCGGCCGAGGCGTCGTCGACCTGGACGCCGAGGAAGATGATGCGGTCCTCGAACAGCTTGGTGTACGGGTCCTGGCGCTTGAAGCCGTAGGGGGTGCGCTCTTCGAACTGGGGCAGCACGTAGCGGCTGCTCGGCAGGTTGCCGGCAGTCGAACCGAAGTTGTAGTTCATGTTCATTGCTCCTGAATTCATTGCTGTCTACCTGCCGGTCAGTTCTCGGTGGCTGTCGCAGCGCCGCCGCTGTTTCCGGAGCCGTTGGCGTTGGTTCCGCCGCCGCCTGCCACGGATCCGGCATGTGCCGCGATCTTGTCGAAGAAGCCGTATTCGAGGGCTTCCGGGGCCGTGAACCACTTGTCGCGGTCGTTGTCCTTGAGGATGGTGTCCACACTCTGGCCAGTCTGGTCGGCGGTCAGCTCGGCCATGACCTTCTTCATGTGCAGGATCAGCTCGGCCTGGATCTTGATGTCCGACGCCGTGCCGCCGATGCCGCCGGAGGGCTGGTGCATGAGGATGCGGGCGTTGGGGGTGGCGTAGCGCTTGCCCTTGGTGCCGGAGGAGAGCAGGAACTGGCCCATGGACGCGGCGAGGCCGGTGGCAACCGTGACAACATCGTTCGGGATGAACTGCATGGTGTCGTAGATGGCCATGCCGGCGGTGACGGAGCCGCCGGGTGAGTTGATGTAAAGGTAGATGTCCCTTTCAGGATTCTCCGCCGAGAGCAGCAGCAGCTGGGAGCAGATCGCGTTGGCGTTATCGTCGCGGACCTCGGAGCCGAGCCAGATGATGCGCTCTTTCAGCAGGCGGTTGTAAATGTAGTTATCCTGGGCTGCCGGATCGACCGTGGCCATCCGGGGTGCCCCTGCTTGCTGTGACATATGTACTTACCTCTCGCTGGCGACGGTGACGCCACTGGACGACATCACTGAACTTTCCTACAGCGACACTAACCGTTTTCAGGCCCGCTTTGTTCGCTGGTGCCGGGCTGTTCGCTGACGGCGCACGATTGCCGGGACCCCGCGAGCCGGGTCCTGGATGCGGGCCCTTCCCGGCTCCCGAACAGACCGTGCCGGCCGGGCATGGCTGCAGGCGGGGCTTAAAACAGTCGACCCCCGGATCGGTGATCCGGGGGCCCACTGTTCTACGTCTCAGTGACTGCTAGAACTTCACTGCTGCGGGGTCATCGCTCGGCGTGGCCTCGGTGCCGGCTTCTGCCGAAGCTGCTTCGTCCTCAACGGTCTCGGCGGCCGGGGCGGCTTCGTCGCCGGGGCGGACGAAGTCGCTCAGGTCAACCTTGTTGCCCTCGGAGTCGGTGACCTCGGCCTGGCCCAGCACAACGGCCAGTGCCTTGCGGCGGCGGACCTCGGAAACCATCATGGGCACCTGGCCGCTCTGATCGATGATCTGGGCGAACTGGTTCGGGTCCATGCCGTACTGGCTGGCGGTGGTGACGATGTAGTCGATCAGCTCGTTCTGGCTGACGTTGACTTCTTCCTTCTCCGCGATGGCGTCGAGGATGATCTCGTTCTGGAAGGCGCGCTCGGTGTTGGCCTTGACCTCGGCGCGGTGCTCCTCGGTGTCGTGCTCGCCTTCACCGTGGGCGTTTTCGGCGTTGAAGTGCTGCTCGAGCTGCTCTTCGACGATCGACGCCGGGACGGGCACCTCGACGAGCTCAACGAGCTTGTCCAGGACCTTGTCGCGGGCCTCGACGCCCTGGTCAACAACCTTGGACTCGGCGGCCTGCTTAGCCAGGTCCTCACGGAGTTCGGCCAGGGTGTCGAATTCGCTGGCGAGCTGGGCGAAGTCGTCGTCGGCGACAGGGAGCTCGCGCTCCTTGACGGCCTTGACGGTGACCTTGACCTGAGCGGACTCGCCGGCGTGCTCGCCGCCGACCAGCGTGGTGTCAAAGATGGCGTCCTCGTCGGCGCTGAGGCCGGTGACGGCCTCGTCGAGGCCTTCGAGCATGGTGCCGGCGCCAACCTGGTAGGACAGGCCGGAAGCGGAGTCAACATCGGCACCGTCGATCGAGGCTGCGATGTCGATCGTCAGGAAGTCGCCATCGGCGGCCGGGCGGTCCACAGACTTCAGCGTGCCGAAGCGGCCGCGGAGCTCGTCCAGGGCCTTGTCGACGTCGGCGTCGGAGGACTCGGCGGCGGCGACCTCAACCTTGATGCCTGCGTAATCGGGCAGTTCGATCTCGGGGCGGATGTCAACCTCGGCGTGGAACTTGAGCTCGCCGTCGGTGGCGGACGGGTCCGGAACCTCGGTGATCTCGACCTCGGGACGGCTCAGGGGGCGGATGCCGGTTTCCTGCACGGCGGCCTGGTACCAGCCGTTGAGGCCCTCGTTGATGGCCGTCTCCAGGACGTAGCCGCGGCCAACGCGCTGGTCAATGAGCTTGGAGGGGACCTTGCCCTTGCGGAAACCGGGGACCTGGATCTGCGAAGCAACAGTCTTGTATGCCTCTGCGATGCTGGGCTTCAATTCCTCAAAGGGGACCTCAACATTGAGCTTGACCCGCGTGGGGGTGAGGTTCTCGACAGCGCTCTTCACAGTCTAAGTACTCCTGGTGTGGGGGGTATGGGGTTCTGCATTGCCACGTGCTGGCAGTGCTTGCAGAGTCGGGGTGACAGGATTTGAACCTGCGACTTCCTGCTCCCAAAGCAGGCGCTCTAGCCAAGCTGAGCTACACCCCGTAAGTGCACAGAACAGTCTACGGTCATACTGTGCCGAATTGCACATTTGACACCGGGGCCTTGAATTGGGTTTAGTTGTATCCGGCTTGAACAGCCGCCCGGAAGTTTTACTGGAGTTCCAGTGAGATCCCCGGGGACGTAGCTTAATGGTAAAGCCTCAGTCTTCCAAACTGATTACGCGGGTTCGATTCCCGTCGTCCCCTCAGAAATATGACGAAAAAAGCCCCTCTCCGGAGGGGCTTTTTTCGTTCCCTCCGGGCCCCGGTGGCCGGAGCTCCGGAGCTTGGAAGGATTGGCTTTGGAAGGGCAGGCGTACCGGCTCAGGCCTGCTGGCAGGCCGGGCACCAATAGAGCTTCCTGGCGCCGAGCTCGGTCAGCGCCACCGGCGTTCCGCAGTCCCTGCAGCCGAGTCCGTGCCGCCGGTAGACGAAGTGGGCCTCCTCCGGGGCCGGCAGGACGCCGCGGGATACGCCGGCTCCGGCCCCGTTCCAGTACTGCGGCGGCGTCGTGATGATCCGGCCGTCCCGGACGCCGTCGGTCATCATTGCCGCGGTGTCGTCCCAGAGCCGGCGGGCAGCGTCCGGTGACAGTTCGGCGCCGGGCAGCCAGGGGTTGAGCCGCTGCCGGAACAGGAGTTCGGCCCGGTAGACGTTCCCGACGCCGGCAATCACCTTTTGGTCCATCAGCAGGGCCGCCAGCGGTGTACGTTTGGCCGCCACGGTGGCGCTGAAGGCGTCCCGGTCGCCGGGAAGGTTCCGCAACGGGTCCGGGCCGAGCCGCGCCAGTACGGCCGCCGCTTCCGCGTCCGTGATCGCCTCGCACGTGGTCGCGCCGCGGAGATCGGCCCAGCCGTGCGCGCCGGCGAGCCGGACGCGGACGGCACCGACCGGCGCGGGCGGGCCCTCATATGAGGCCGGCCCGGCCGCCTCAGCGTCGTCGTAGACTTCCCGCTCCCCCACCTTCCGGGGCGCGCCGATGCTGGAGGCGCCGCGGAAGGTGGCGTCGCCGCCGAAATCCCAGGCGCCATAGAGGCCCAGGTGGACGTGCAGGAGAAGCCCGTGCCCGAACTCCAGGAAGAGGTGCTTCCCGTGCGCCACGGAACTGACGAGGGTGTGGCCGTCCAGCAGCGCAGCGCCCTGGGCAAACCGGCCCTGCGGACTGGAGACCGCGAGCCGCTCCCCCGCGAAGACGTCCCCGAACTGGCGGGCCAGACGGTGGACGGAATGCCCCTCCGGCACTAGTCGATGACCTCGCCGGTGCGCTCGTACGTGGCGATCTTGCCGATCCGGCGGACGTGGCGCTCATCGTTGCTGAAAGGTTCGGCCAGGAACGCCTCGATGATTTCCGTGGCCTCGTCGACGCTGTGCTGGCGGCCGCCGACGGCGACGACGTTGGCGTCGTTGTGCTCACGTGCCAGCTGGGCGGTGGACAGGTTCCAGGCCAGCGCGGCCCGGACGCCCTTGACCTTGTTGGCGGCGATCTGCTCGCCATTGCCCGAGCCGCCGAGGACGATGCCGAGGGCGCGGGTTCCGGCTTCCTGGTCCGCGACGACGGCGAGGGCGGCGTTGATGCAGAACGACGGGTAGTCATCCAGGGCGTCGTAGACCTTCGGTCCGTGGTCCACCACCTCGTAGCCCTTGGCGCTGAGGTGGCTGACCAGGTGGGCGCTGAGCTCCATTCCGGCGTGGTCGGTGGCAATGTGCACGCGGGGCAGGTCAGAAATGGTCACGGCTGTTCCGTTCGGTTGCGGCGCCGGGGCGGCGGCCGGGGCGGGTGGGGTCTGGTCCAAGCGTACTAGGCCAGGCCTCCCGGGACCGTGCTGCAGCCGGCGGGACCCCTCACTGGACGGTCGTGTTACACAGGCCCGGCACGCCGTCGTACTCCACCGTCTTGCCCCACCGTCCAGCTCCACCGGGGACCGACACCGCCGTGCTACACGGCGGTGGTCCCGCCGTTCCGCCGGGCCCTGTCCGCCACCCGGGACAGCGTTTGGGCAATATTGTCCGCCGCGGTGGCACTGCCGCCGCTCACCGCCAGCCGTCGCCCGTCTGAGCGGTCGATGACCACCGCGGGGCCGCTGCTGACCAGCATCGCTGTGGTGTTGCCATGGGTCCGGTAGCCCCACCCGCCATAGTCCGCCGCCGTGACGTCCCTGGGCGTCGCGGCGTCGATGGCCGCGGCCGGAACCTCCATCACCCGGACGAAGCCTGCCGCGAAGACGTGCAGCCCGCCGCGGTCAACCCGGATCCGGGCCACCAGGAACGCCGCGGCCACCAGGGCCGCCGCCACCAGGAGGACAGACAGCCACGGCACGGCAATGGTCAGGAGGGCGGCCGGCAAAATCGTTGCGATGCCGAGCATGACGAAGATTGAGCTGCGGGCGTGGACCCAGAGGCTCACCCGGTCCCTGGCCAAATCCGGATCCTGTTCGCGCTCAAGGGCCTGCCGGACGGCGACGTCGTCATCGACGGACCAGCGCTCGTCGGCCTTGAAGACAAAACCCATCACGATGCCCAGGCCGAGGGCCGCGCCGCTGCCGAGGGCCAGGACCGAGGCGTCCACATGGGATCCCCGCGCATCGGGCAGGCCCAGCTGGCCCACGAGCACGGCGGCAAGGACTGTGGTGACGAACAGGCTCATGGACAGGCCGGCGCCCATCATGATGCGGCGCATCATCGCGGGGCGCGAGAGCGGCACGGCCTGCAGCAACACGGCCCAGCCGATCACCACGATCAGCGAGGCTCCGGCTCCCGCGACTGTCACGAACGGCGCGAAGTCGGCGGCACCGGCGGCGGTCCAGCGGACGGCCAGCGGCTCGGGCAGGTCCGGGCGCACCAGAAGCGCACACACCACGAATCCTGCCGCCAGCATCAAGGGGAAACCGATGGCAAAGCGCAGCGCCCTGGCATCGACGGAGTCACGGATCTTTCCCATGCTCCAACGCTACCGCGGACGCACCTTGATGGATCTGGGGACGTGCGCGCAGGTCAGGAGGTGGACGGGAAGCAAATGTGGGATCAGGCACGTAGTCCGGCGCCCGGACCTCGCCACGAGCAAGAAGACATCGCCGGGGCAACGTCAACGGGGCCGACCCAACCGCACCCATCTGACACGAACGGCCGCTAAGGGCATCGGCTTAGCGGCCATTCGTGGCAAATCGTGGACTGGCGCAAAGGCCTGGTGGCCGGTTGTGACCGGGCTAACTTGCCAAGGGCCGCTAACGTGAAAGAATAATTTCACAGTACCGCCGGCGACCGCGGCCGCGGCCGGCCGGCAGTATCCAACTTCTTCTGGAGGCCCCTTTGCCCGGTATGAACCTGACCCGCGCCGAAGCCCGCGAGCGCGCCGCCCTGATCGACGTCGAATCCTACGAGGTCAGCCTGGACCTGACCCGCGGCGAGAAGGTCTTCGGCTCCACCACGGCCGTGAAGTTCCGGGCCAAGCCGGGCTCGTCGACCTTCATCGACGCCGTCACCCACGCGGTGCACAGCGTGAGCCTCAACGGCCGTGAACTGGATCCGGCCGAGGTCTCCGACGGCGTCCGGATCCAGCTCCCGGACCTCGCGGCCGAGAACCACCTGCTGGTGGTCGCCGACGCCCCGTACATGAACACCGGTGAAGGCCTGCACCGCTTCGTGGATCCGGTGGACAACGAGGTCTACCTGTACACCCAGTTCGAGGTCCCGGATTCGCGGCGCATGTTCGCCGTCTTCGAACAGCCCGACCTGAAGGCCAGCTTCACGTTCACCGTCACCGCCCCCTCGCACTGGGATGTCGTGTCCAACTCCCCCACCCCGGTGCCGGTGGAGACCATCCCCGGCGCGGATGGGGGCGCCCGCTCTGTCTGGGAGTTCACGCCGACACCTCGGCTGTCCTCCTATGTCACCGCGCTGATCGCCGGGCCGTACCAGTCGGTGCGCAGCGAGGTCACGTCGGCGGCGGGCAAGGTCACCCCGCTGGGCATCTTCGCCCGCAAGTCGCTCATGCAGTACCTCGATGCGGACAACATCTTCGAACTCACCCGGCAGGGCTTCGAGTTCTTCGAGGCCCAGTTCGGCTGCCCGTACCCGTTCGAGAAGTACGACCAGCTCTTCGTGCCGGAGTTCAACGCCGGCGCCATGGAGAACGCCGGGGCCGTCACCATCCTGGAAGGCTACGTCTTCCGCGGCAAGGTCACCGACGCCCAGGTGGAACGCCGCGCCATCACCGTGCTGCACGAGCTCGCGCACATGTGGTTCGGCGACCTTGTCACCATGCGCTGGTGGAACGACCTCTGGCTCAACGAGTCGTTCGCCGAATACATGTCCCACCTGGCCGCCGTCGAGAACACCGAGTTCGGCCACGCCTGGACCACGTTCGCGTCCGTGGAGAAGTCCTGGGCCTACCGGCAGGACCAGCTGCCCACCACGCACCCGATCTTCGCCGAGATCAACGACCTCCAGGACGTCGAGGTGAACTTCGACGGGATCACCTACGCCAAGGGCGCCTCGGTGCTGCGCCAGCTCGTCGCCTGGGTGGGCCCGGAGCAATTCATGTCCGGGGTGCGGGAGTACTTCAGCAAGCACGCCTGGCAGAACACCGAGCTCAGCGACCTCATGGCCGAACTCGAGAAGGCCAGCGGCCGCGACCTGGAACGGTGGGGGCAGCTCTGGCTGGAGACCGCCGGCGTGAACACCCTGACGCCGGAAATCTCGGCGGCCGCGGACGGCATCATCGAGTCCTTCGCCATCGTGCAGTCGGCGATCGAGAGCGAACCGACCCTGCGCCCGCACCGTCTCGCCGTCGGCTTCTACAACCTCAACGGGACCGGCAAGCTGGAGCGGGTGCACCGCGAGGAGCTCGACGTCGACGGCGAGCGCACCGAAGTTCCGGCCCTGGCCGGCCTGGCCCAGCCGGACCTGATCCTGCTCAACGACGACGACCTCGCCTACGCCAAGGTGCGCCTGGATCCGAAGTCCCTCGCCACCGCAACGGCGCACCTGAAGGACTTCAGCCAGAGCCTCCCCCGCACGCTCGTGTGGGGCTCGGCCTGGGATGCGGCGCGCGACGGCGAATCCCCGGCCCGCGGGTACGTGGAGCTGATCCTCGCCAACATTGCCGAGGAATCCGATTCCTCCGTGATCCTGGTCCAGCTCCGGCAGCTGGCCACCACGCTGACCTTCTACGTGGCCGAGGAGTACCAGGAGTCCACCGCCGTGGCCGCGGCCGACAAGCTCTGGGAACTCGCCTCGGCGGTGCCGGCCGGCTCGGACGCCCAGCTGCAGTTCGTGAAGTCCTACGCCCTGCTGGCCCGCAGTGCCGGGCAGCTGGACACGGTCTCCGGGCTGCTGGACGGCTCACTCACCCTCGACGGGCTGAGTGTGGACCAGGACCTGCGGTGGGAGCTGCTGGCTTCCCTCGTGGCAGGCGGCCGCGCCGGGCAGGAGCGGATCGACGAAGAACTGGAGCACGACAACACCTCCAACGGCCAGAACGCGGCGGCCCTGGCCAAGGCCGCCATCCCCACCCCCGAGGCCAAGGCCGAGGCCTGGGAATCGATTGTGGTCAAGGGCGATCTGTCCAACGCCCTGCAGGGCTCCGCGGTGACCGGCTTTACCCGGGTCCTGGACACGTCCCTGCTCGAGCCGTACGCCGAGAAGTACTTCGAGGCCGTCCCGGGCATCATGGCAAGCCGCACCCACGCGCTGGCCTCGCAGATCGTCGTCGGGCTCTACCCGGCCCAGCTGACCACGCAGGCCACGGTGGACCGCACGGATGAGTTCCTGGCCTCGCTGCCGGAGGGCAGTGCGGCGCTGCGCCGGATGATGCTGGAGAACCGCGACGGCGTTGCCCGCGCCCTGCGCGCCCGCCAGGCCGACGTCGGCTAACGGCCAAGGCACCGGACCCCCGGCAAGCCTGGAACCCCGGCACCGCCCCTGTGCGGCGCCGGGGTTCTGTCGTTCTAGGCTGGAGCCATGAGCCTTGACGAACACCACTATGCGCTGACCGTCCGCTGGACCGGGAACCGCGGGGCCGGGACGTCCTCGTACCGCGGTTACTCACGGGACCACGACATCGAGATCCCCGGGCTGCCGGTGCTGCGCGGCTCGGCCGATCCGACCTTCCACGGGGACCGGGAGCGCTACAACCCCGAACAGCTGCTGCTGGCCGCGCTCTCGCAGTGCCACATGCTCTCCTTCCTGCACGTGGCCGTGAAGCACGGCGTTGTGGTGACGGCCTACGAGGACCGGGCCGAGGGCCTGATGCGGACCAACAGGGACGGCAGCGGGCAGTTCGAATCCGTCACGCTGCGGCCCCGGGTGACGGTGGCGGAAGCGGCGGCACCGGATGTCCTCGAGGAACTCCACGTGGAGGCCAACAAGGTCTGTTTCATCGCCCGCAGCGTCAACTTCCCGGTGTTGCACGAGCCGACGGCTGTGGTGGAGGGCCAGGCTGACTGAATGGTTTTCAGGCGGAATAGTTTTCAGGCGGCGCCGTCAGCCGGGCTGGTCGAGGCCTCTGCCCGGTACTCGGACACCAACCGGCGCTCCGTCTCCGGGCTCATACCGGCCTTGCGTTCACGGCCGAGTCCGCGGCGGCGTTCATCCGCCAGGGTGTCCTGCAGCGTGTCCATCCACGGCCGGAGCCGCAGCCCCGCTGTCCGGGCAGCGTCGTTGCTGCGGGTCGCGAAGCCCTCGTGGCCTGACGGCAGCCACAGCGGCAGCGAGTCCGGGCCGGCCCAGTAGTTCGCGCCGTGCGACGCCAGCCAGTCTTCGGGGGCCACAACCACCTCGGAGTCGGCGTCGGCGAGCTGGCGGGCTTCCTCCAGATAGGCGGCAAAGGGCACCGGCTCACCGACGGCGTTCAGCGCCCCCGTGGTTCCGTTCCCGGCGGCGGTGAGGATCCAGGCGGCGAGGTCGCGGACGTCGATGATCTGGGTGGCGTCGGCGGGAATGTCCGGGACCAGGACGGGATCGTTGTCCCGGGCGAACCGGGCCGGCCAGTACCCGTAGCGGTCGGAGCCGTCCCCGGGTCCGCCGATCAGGCCGGCGCGGCAGAGATGCGCCTTGCCCCCTGCCAGTTCCCGGGTCAGGTGCTCGATCGCGGACTTGGCCTCGCCGTAGTTATCCATTAACAGCTCCGTGCCCGGAGCCAGCGGCGGGAGCACCAGGGCGTCTTCTGCCTCGCCGGCCACTGAGTGGTCCGCGTAGACCGAGCAGCTGGAGATGCAGGTCCAGTGCCGGGCCGAGCCGGCCAGCGTCTCGAGGGCCTCCCGCGCCTGGTCAGGGTCCCGAGAGACGTCGACGACGGCGTCCCACGCGCCGCTGCCGGCAGCCCCTTCGTACGCGGCCTTCCCCTGCGCGCGGTCCGCGCGCAGCCAGGTGGCGCCGTCGGGCGGCGAGGCGGCGGTACCTCGGGCCAGGCAGGTGACGTCGTGCCCGGCGGCGAGGGCCTGCCGGGCTATTTCAGCTGACAGGAAGACGGTGCCGCCAAGGACCAGGATGCGCATGGGGCCACGCTACGGCGCTAATGTTGAAGTAGACCAGAGCGTTATGCGCCCGGCGAACGCCAGCCGCCTTTCCGGACGCCCAGCCCTGCTGCCGGCCGGCAGCAGGGCTGCAGTATACTAGGAGTTTTCCCTCACCGATGATCAGCCTGACCACCATCGAACCAATCACCGCACCGGACATCTCGGCTGTCAATCTGCCAGGTGGCCTCATCAGCCTGGGCATCGGCGTCGCCGTGTGGCTGGTGGCATCCTTCGTGATCACCGGCATCACCAAACGGGTAGCGGCGGGCAGCACACTCTTCAAGAAGTCGCACTTCCGCTGGGTGGCTCCGGCGTTCCGCGCCCTGGACCACGAACGCCGCGTCCAGCGGGCAGAGACAATCGGCGCACTGCTCCGCAGCGTGGTCGGCGTCCTGATCGCCGTCCTCACCATCGTGTACGTGCTCAAGTACCTGAACGTGGACGTGGCTCCCATCCTGACGAGCGTCGGGATCCTCGGTGTGGCGATCGGCTTCGGTGCCCAGCAGTTGATCCGCGACTTCCTCGCCGGCATTTTCATTACCTTCGAGGACCAGTACGGCATTGGCGACATTATCGAGACTTCGGAGGTGGTGGGCACGGTCGAGGCCATGAATCTGCGGATCACCCGGGTCCGGGCCGACGACGGCACCATCTGGTACCTGCGCAACGGCGAAATCCTGCGTGTGGGCAACCGCTCCCAGGGCACGTACATTCCGCCCGAGACGTCCCCGGCAGACGAGGCCGACAGCGCACCCCAGCAGAAGGCCGGAGAATAGTGAAATGACGATTCCCAGCGCCAGCGAGCCCAGCCAGCCCAGGCAGCTGCTGCAGAACGATCCGTTCAGCCAGCCCGGCTACACGGACAACTTCTATGACGCCGTGGGCGGCCACGAGACTTTCGTGAAGCTCATCGATGTCTTCTACGACGGCGTCGCAACAGATCCGCTGTTGCGCGCCATGTACCCGGAAGAGGACCTTGGCCCGGCGAAGCGCCGCTTCCTGATGTTCCTGGAACAGTACTGGGGCGGGCCGACGACGTACGCCGAGGAGCGCGGGCATCCGCGGCTGCGGATGCGCCACATGCCGTTCCGGGTGACACCGGAGGCCAAGGAACGCTGGCTGTTGCACATGCGTGCCGCGGTGGATGCCCTGGAGCTGCCGCCGCTGTATGAGGGTACGCTCTGGGACTACATGGAGCGGGCAGCCCTGTCCATGGTGAACAGCCCGTCGGAGGGCTGAGCGCGGAGGGCGCCGGAGCTTCCTAGAGCCCGGTGCCGGTCCGGACCAGCACGTGGCCGCGGGTGCCGCTGAGCCGGAACCAGCGCCCGGCCCGGTAGAGCCGTTGCTCGCTCTCTGCCAGGAAGCCCAGGGTGAGCGCGGCGAACGCGGCCCCGGCCGGCAGGCCGCCGGCGTCGGGCAGTTCCCGGCCCCAGACCGTTGCCCTGGCGTTGTTGACGATCAGCGCACCGGGCTTGTCCGGAATGATCGCGGCGATCTCCCTGATCCCGGCCTCCGCTGCGGTCCGCAGGGCGGCGTCCTGGACGGTGCCGAGCAGTTCCCAGCCGGCCCGCGGCGCGCCGATCCCGGCCCACGACTCGCTGACGGTCACCGGCGGGACGGGAAGTTCGACGTCGTGCTCCCCCGCCCGTGCCAGGCGGTCCAGCACGGCGGACAGCGGCACTGTCACGTCAGTGTCCGCCGGCTGAGCCAGCGCCATGGTCCGCAGGCCCAGGATGGTGGGGGTGGATTCGCCCAGGAGCCGGGGCCGCAGGACGCAGACGTAGGCGGCCAGGACGGGACCCGCGGCCTGGAGCCGGATGGCGCCGTCGTCAATGGACTTGGCGCGCGTCGCGAAGGTGCGCAGGTCGTCGAGGTCGCGGGGATCGGTGAACTGCAGGGGCTGGGTTAGGACATCAGACACACTACTGACTCTACCGGCTGCGCTTCTTTGGAGCGGCGCTGGACGCCGTCTAGAGTCAGACCATGACTGAAGCCGAAGCCGGACTGCTGGGGCTCCCGACCCAGGACCCCACCTCCTCGCTCATCCAACTTCTCAACCTCGGCGAGCTCGAGGGCGCCCGGACGGACGAGGACATCTTCATGGGTCCCTCCCAGCAACAGCCCAAGCAGCGCGTCTTTGGCGGCCAGGTGCTGGCGCAGTCCCTGATAGCCGGCAGCCGCACCGTCGATCCGGACCGCAGCGTGCACTCCATGCACGGTTACTTCCTCCGGCCCGGAGACGCCAACAAACCGATCACCTTCGGCGTGCAGCGCCTGCGCGACGGGCGGTCCTTCTCGGCCCGCCGGGTCCACGCCTATCAGGAGGGCATGCCCATCCTGTCGATGATCGCGTCCTTCCAGGCCGAGGACGAGGGGATCGAGCACCAGTCCGAGATGCCCGCCGGGATCCCGGACCCCGAATCGCTGCCGAGCACGGCCGACCTGCTGGGCAAGTTCGATCACCCCGTGGCCCGGCACTGGGCCTACGAGCGGCCGTTCGACATCCGCCACGTCGATCCGGCGCTGTATGTCTCGGCCAAGGGACCGCGGGAGGCCCGCAACGCCGTGTGGATGAAGACCTTCGGCCCGATGCCCGACGACGCCGGCCTGCACCGGGCGGCCCTGGCCTACGCGAGCGACTACACCTTGCTCGAATCCATCCTCCGCAGGCACGGCATGAGCTGGATTACGCCGGGGATGTCCGTGGCAAGCCTGGACCACGCCATGTGGTGGCACCGGCCGGTCAGGGTCGACGAGTGGCTCCTGTACGTCCAGGAATCGCCCAGCGCGCAGGGCGCCCGGGGCCTCGCGACGGGCAAAATCTTCAGCCGGGACGGCCGGCACGTGGCGACGGTGGCCCAGGAAGGCATGATCCGCGTCCCGAACGACTTCAAAAACACCGACCTGGAGAACACGGAGAAGGGCGCCGTGCAGACCGCCGTCTGATCGAGGGCGCTGCAGCACCAGATCCGCAAGGCCAAGGGCTGCCAGTACTCCCCCGTCCGGCGGCTGGGACACGGCGTCCTCGGCACACAGGCCCACCGCACGCAAAAAGCCGGCTCCCCCTGAAACAGTTCAGGCGGGAGCCGGCTTTTTCGCGGCGCTGTAAGCCTTGCGGGCTTAGTCGCGGGTGAGGCGGCGGTGGGTTACCCGGTGCGGCTTGGCCGCATCCGGGCCCAGGCGCTCGACCTTGTTCTCCTCGTAGGATTCGAAGTTGCCCTCGAACCAGTACCACTTGGACGGGTTCTCCTCGTCGCCTTCGTAGGCGAGGATGTGGGTGGCCACCCGGTCCAGGAACCAGCGGTCGTGCGAGACGACGACGGCGCAGCCCGGGAATTCGAGCAGGGCGTTTTCGAGGCTGCTGAGGGTTTCGACGTCGAGGTCGTTGGTCGGTTCGTCGAGGAGCAGCAGGTTGCCACCCTGCTTGAGGGTCAGCGCCAGGTTGAGGCGGTTGCGCTCACCACCGGAGAGCACCCCGGCCTTCTTCTGCTGGTCCGGGCCCTTGAAGCCGAAAGCGGCCACGTAGGCGCGGGACGGCATTTCGACGTGGCCGACCTGGATGTAGTCGAGGCCGTCGGACACGACTTCCCACAGGGTCTTGTTCGGGTCGATGCCGCCGCGGCTCTGGTCGGCGTAGGAGATCTTGACGGAATCGCCGATCTTCAGTTCTCCGCCGTCGAGCGGTTCCAGGCCCACGATGGTCTTGAAGAGGGTGGACTTGCCGACGCCGTTGGGGCCGATGACGCCGACGATGCCGTTGCGGGGCAGGCTGAAGGACAGTCCATCGATCAGGGTGCGGTCATCGAAGCCCTTCTGGAGACCCTTGGCCTCCAGCACGAGTCCGCCCAGGCGCGGGCCCGGCGGGATCTGGATCTCTTCGAAGTCGAGCTTGCGGGTACGGTCTGCCTCGGCAGCCATTTCCTCGTAGCGGGCCAGACGGGCCTTGGACTTGGTCTGGCGTCCCTTGGCGTTGGACCGGACCCATTCGAGTTCCTCGGTCAGGCGCTTGGCCTGCTTGGCGTCCTTCTTGCCCTGGACTTCCAGGCGGGCGCGCTTCTTCTCCAGGTACGTGGAGTAGTTGCCCTCGTACGGGTACAGGTGGCCGCGGTCGACTTCGGCGATCCACTCGGCCACGTGGTCGAGGAAGTACCGGTCGTGGGTGACGGCAAGGACGGCACCGGAGTAGCTGGAGAGGTGCTGTTCCAGCCACAGCACGCTCTCGGCGTCAAGGTGGTTGGTGGGCTCGTCGAGGAGCAACAGGTCCGGCTTCTGCAGCAGGAGCTTGCACAGCGCGACGCGGCGGCGCTCACCACCGGAGAGCAGGGTGACGTCGGCGTCGGCGGGCGGGCAGCGCAGTGCGTCCATAGCCTGTTCCAGCTGGGAATCGATGTCCCAGGCGTCGGCAGCGTCGATCGCTTCCTGCAGCTGTCCCATTTCCTCGAGGAGGGCATCGTAGTCAGCGTCGGGGCTGGCCATTTCCTCAGAGATCGCGTTGAAGCGCTGGATCTTGCCGTAGATTTCTCCGACGCCCTCCTGGACGTTGCCCAGGACGGTCTTGTCTTCGTTCAGCGGCGGCTCCTGCAGCAGGATGCCTACCGTGTAGCCGGGGCTGAGCCGGGCCTCACCGTTGGAGGGAGTGTCCAGGCCGGCCATGATCTTGAGAATGGTGGACTTACCGGCACCATTCGGGCCGACAACGCCAATCTTGGCCCCCGGGAAGAAGGACATGCTTACGTCATCGAGGATGAGTTTTTCGCCGACAGCCTTACGGGCCTTGGTCATTGTGTAGATAAATTCCGCCATGCCTACAAATCTAGTGGTTCGGGCGGGATAACTCACATTCCGTGAGCCCGGATCGGCCACTTAACGGCGTTCGAGGGTTCGGCTCAGTCCCGGACGCCCACGAGGCAGCCGCCGGAGGCCAGACCCGGCAGCACAGCGACGGTGACGGTGCCGGTGCGGATCTGGGCCACGATGCAGTCGCTGCCGTCGCGCACTCCGGCCTCGACGGCGTCGGCAGCGAGGCCGGTGGGCGTCCGCCCGGCTGTGACTTCCACAGCGTCGGCCGGAATCCCTGCCTTAACCAACGACGCGCGGATGCCCGCCGTTTCGGGCTGACCGCCGCCGCGAATGGCGGCGTTCAGGACCGCCTCGACCGTGGACTTCATGGCGGATTCCCTGTCGGGTTTCAGGCCGGGTTTCGCCAGCGGCGACGTCGTGGATGCCGGTGCGGGTGCCGGTGCCGGGGACGTTGCGGAAGGTGTCCCCTCAGAATCCGCGGCTTCAGAGACCATGGCTCCGCTGCTACCGGCCGGCGTCGCACAGGCGGAGGCCGAAAGCAGGAGCACCAAGGTTGCGGCGGCCGGAGCGGCCCAGCCGCCGCGACGGGCGGCCCCTC
>NZ_KI914954.1:17074-41355 GCF_000520575.1 Arthrobacter sp. I3 | reverse complement strand
TCCCGCGGTGCGGGTGGGCGCCGCCCGTCCCGCAGCGATCCTGGCGTGTTGCATCGGGCAATTCTGCCACGCGGCAGTGCCCCGTTCCGGCGTTCCGGTGCCCAGTCCCGGCGTCCACGGCGCTGCCCGCCGGTCCCGCGGATTCAGGCTGCGGCCCCTTTCAGTTCTCCGGTTTCCTGGTCCACCTCCTCTTCCTCACCGCTCTCGTCATGGATGAACGTCGCGTGGTGGTCGGCACCGTGGTCGCCGTCCCCTGGCAGGCTCTGCGGTCCGCCGCCGTCGCCGTCGCCGCTACCGGGCGCGTCTGGGGAACCGGCTCCGGCGGCCGCCTGGCTTCCGGCTGCGGCTGAGCGGGTGAAGTTGGCGGAGCCCCACATGAGGTCGTGGCCAACTGACTCCGCGTCAATTTCGGCGACGTGGTAGACCCTGCCGTCCTTCTCCCAGCTCCGCATCTTCAGCCTGCCTACCACGATGACCCGCTGGCCCTTCTTGATGCTGCAGCCAATGTTGCCGGCCAGCTGCCGGTATCCCTGGACGGTGAACCAGTTGGTGTTGCCATCCACCCAGGTGCTGGATCCGCGGTCATAGCGGCGCTCGGTGGCGCCGAACCGGAAGGACGCCGTGGCCACGCCACCGGGTGTGGTCGAGCTTCTGATCTCCGAGGCGACGAAGCCACGGACCGTAATGTTGTCGCTCATTCTCATGTCCTGTCTCGAATTGTCGTGCCCTGCCGGGCAGTTCCAGCATCCCGCCGTGGACCGTGGCCGGGGAGGACCCGGCTGTGCCATGTGGATAACCGGGTGCCGGCAACGGTGTGGGGACCGTGTTGGGGAGAAGTCAGGGCCGGAAGGACCGGCCACCTGCCGGGCGTTGACCTCCGCCGGCCCTCAGGCACTGTAAACTTTTTGAGGCGTCACCGGCAGCAGCCGGTGGGCGCCAGCGCGCCCCAGTAGCTCAGGGGATAGAGCAGCGGCCTTCTAATCCGCCGGTCGGGGGTTCGATTCCCTCCTGGGGCACAAGAGAGCGGCTCTGACCTGCGACAACGCACGGTCAGGGCCGCTTCCTATGTCAACTCCTATGTCAACCAGAACATCAGATCCACTTGTTGTGTTTGAACGTCAGGAACAGGATCCCGCCCATGCCGAGCATGAGCGCGAGTGCCATCGGATAGCCGAAGATCCAGTCGAGCTCGGGCATGTCGCGGAAGTTCATGCCGTAAATCGAGGCGATCAACGTCGGCGCAAACAAGATGGCAGCCCACGACGAGATCCGCTTGACCTGCTCATTCTGGGCGAAGCTCGACTCCGTCAGGAGCCGCATTTCGTCGTTCTGACGCTGGGCAACCAGGGCCGCGTTGACGGCCAGCGCGTTCTGCAGCAACGCCCGGAAGGCAGACACCCTCTCGCCCAGCCTGATGGCGTGGTCC
The DNA here is from genome assembly GCF_000520575.1 of Arthrobacter sp. I3. Lineage (NCBI taxonomy): Bacteria > Bacillati > Actinomycetota > Actinomycetes > Micrococcales > Micrococcaceae > Arthrobacter > Arthrobacter sp. I3. Next base: position 39,929 of record NZ_KI914954.1, on the reverse strand, counting down.
AGGACGTCGCGGAAATGATCCTGCAGTTCGGGATCCGGCACGCCGTCCGGTCCGCTGCCCATGAGGCTCTGCAGGATTCCGGCCAGCGGGGCCGTGGCACGCTGAAACGTGATGACCTGGCGGGAGAGTTCATAGATCCTGCGCGATACGCCGGGGTCGGCAGCGAACAGGTCGTCTTCGATTTCATCGATATCGTTTTCCAGCCCTGCCGCCACGGGCTCGTACTCGTCCACCACCTGGTCCAGGATCGCGTACAACACCGCATCCGGTCCGAGCGCCAGGAACGCCGGCTCGGACTCCATCCGCCGGCGCACCCGGGCCAGGTCGGGAGACTCCGCCCGGCGGACAGTCACCACAAAGTCAGGGCCGGAGAATACATGGATCTCGCCGAACTCGACCTTCTCCACGTCGTCCAGGTACCGCGCGGGCCGCAGCACCAGGAACAACGTCTCGCCATAGTGCTCCAGCTTGGCCCGCTGGTGGCCGGCGAGCGCGTCCTCCACGGCCAGGTGGCTCAGGTCAAATTCCTCGGCCACGGAGCGCAGCTCCTGGGCTTCGGGCCGGTAGAGCCCGATCCAGGCCATGCCCTGGCGCTGCCGCAGCAGAAAGTACGTCTCCTCGAGCCCTTCCGGGTCGGCGGTCCGGTGACCGTCCACATAGACGGCGTTGTCAATAATCGTCACGGCCGCGCCTCCTCTTCAAGGCATTCGCTTTGCTGTGACGTTATACCGTCCCCGGGCCGGTGCCAACAGCCCGCACTGCCACGTGAGCGACGCTGCTTTCCGGGAAGGACCCCGGAAAGAATGCCCGGAAGAACGACGCCCACGGCGGCCACCAGGGAGCGCCAAAGCACGGTTGCTGGCGTGGGGCGGATCGCCCGGACCGTGCACACCCTATGCCCTGAGCCCCGCCAGCCCTCAGCACGCTTAGTATTGAATGGACTGGCAGGCCGGCAGGGATAGCCTGTGCGCCCTGCCCGCAATCGAAAGGTACGGCCGCCATGACCGAGACACCCCGCAGATTCGACCCCACCAATCCAGACGACGCCCCCACCTCCCCGTACGCGGAGGCAGCTGACGCCACAACCGGGCCCGCGTCCGCCGAGCAAGGCCTCGGCACCGACGTGGCCGCCACGACGGCGGGGCGCGCCGATACCACCAGCCCCGAGGAACCCACGGCTCAGGCTCCCGCGCCGGCGCCCGCTCCGGACACGCGCCAGGTCACCCGTGCCGGAATGGTCTGGGCCGCGGTTGCCTGCGCGCTCGTGGTGCTGATCCTGCTGATCGCTTTCATCCTGCAGAACCAGGAATACGTGCAGGTGAAGTTCTTTGGCCTCGAAGGCTCGGTCCCGCTCGGCATCGCCTTGTTCATCGCTGCCGTCGGCGGCGGCGTTCTGGTCGCCATCGCCGGAGCCGCCCGCATCATCCAGCTCCGGCTCGCCGCGCACCGCGTCCGCCGCCAGGCCAGCCCGGGCACGCGCACGCGCTGACGCTGAAGCCGCCAGGCGCTACCCTCTTTCCATGCGCGACGCAGAACCCCGGGCCCAGGCAGCCATCACCACCGCCGCGGCGGACTGGCCCGACGTCGAGCGTCTCTTTGGCGTCCGCGGCGAACCCTCACGATGCTGGTGCCGGTTCTTTGCCTTGACCGGCCCGCAGTGGTCCGCGTCCACCCCGGAGGAGCGGAAGAACCAGTTGCGGGACAAGTTCGACGGCGGCCGGCCGGCGCCCGGGGTCCTAGCCTTCCGCGACGGGAATCCGGTGGGCTGGTGCGCCGTCGAGCCCCGCGGGTGCTACCCAAGGATCCTGCGCTCGAAGGTGCTGGCGTCTGCCCCCGACGCCGCCCGGGATCCCGGCGTGGACCACGTGTGGTCCGTCAGTTGCTTCGTCGTCTCCCCCGGCCACCGACGGACCGGCGTGGCGGGGGCGTTGCTTGCCGCCGCCGTCGAACACGCCGCCGCGCACGGCGCAACGGTGGTGGAGGGTTATCCGGTCGACCCCGCGCAACGGCCCAAGGCCGGCCCGGCAGACCTCTACCACGGCACGCTGGGACTCTTTTTGGCGGCCGGCTTCACGGTGGTCAGCGGCACAGTTGTCAGCGGCGCAGTGCCGGGACGCGCCGTCGTCCGCCTGACGGCGCCCCGGGCCGGCAGGGACCGAGGGCGCTAGGGCAGGGTCAGGATCACCGGCCCGTCGGCGGTGATGGCCACGGTGTGTTCGCTGTGCGCGGCGCGGCGGCCGTTCGCTGAGCGGAGGGTCCATTCGTCGTCGTCATGGTAGTAGTCGTCCTTGCGGCCGAGAATCAGCATTGGCTCGATGGCGATGACGAGGCCCTCGGTCAGTTTGATACCGCGACCGGGACGCCCGTCGTTGGGCACGTGCGGCTCGGCGTGCATGGTCAGGCCGATCCCGTGGCCGCCGTGATCAGCGAGCAGCCCGTAGCCTGCCCGGCGCGCTGCCCCGCCGATCGCGTAGGCGAGATCCCCCATCTTGTTCCCGATCCTTGCCGCTTCGATCCCCCTCGCCAGGGCGGCGTCCGTGGCGTCGATGAGGGCCTGGTCCACCGGGTCCACGGTCCCCACGATGAAACTGACGGCCGCATCGCCGCACCACCCGGCCAGGAAGGCGCCGCAATCCACGCTCAGGAGGTCCCCGTCCTGGAGCCGGTACTCGTTGGGGATGCCGTGTACGACGGCGTCGTTGACGGACGTGCAGATGACCCCCGGGAACGGCACTGACGCCCACCGCGGCCGGTAGTTCAGGAACGCCGGAGTGGCTCCCGCGTCGGCGATTGATGCTGCGGCGACATCGTCCAGTTCCTTGAGCGAAACGCCGACGGCGGCCGCCTCCCGGACCCGGGCGAGGGTGGTGGCGACCACGCGGCCGGCCTCGCGCATCAGTGCGATCTCTTCGGGACTCTTGATCATGGACATGGCTTTCCCTTCCGACGCGGAGCCGCGGCTTGCTGGCTTCAACTCTAAAGCCCGCCGCGGCGTGTCTACAGTGGCCTCATGACCACCACGGAACTCATCGACGCGATCCGCGGCAGCCTCCAGGCTGCTGCCGATCCTGGCCGCGCCGCGGGGGCACAGGCCTACATGAAATCGCAGATGCCATCCCTGGGCGTGCGGGTTCCCGAGGTTCGCAGCATTGTCCGGGCCGCGGCCGCGGACCACCCGCCGGGCAGCCTGGCGGAGCTGCAGTCCGCCGTGCTTGTGCTGTGGCGCAACGCCGGCCACCGTGAGGAACGCTACGCCGCGATCGAGCTCACGGGGCTCAAGCCCGCAGCCGGGGAACTGGGCATGCTGGCCCTCTATGAGGAAATCATCCGCACCGGAGCCTGGTGGGACCTGGTGGACGGGGTGGCCCACCGGCTGGGCGCCCTGTTGCAGGCCCACCGGGCAGAACTGACGCCGGTGCTCGAACGCTGGAGCCGGGACGAGGACTTCTGGGTCCGGCGGGCCGCGATCACCGCACAGCTGGGGGCGAAGGACGCCACGGACACGGAACTCCTGGCCGCTGTGATCGAGGCCAACCTCGAGGACCGGGAGTTCTTCATCCGCAAGGCGATCGGGTGGGCGCTGCGCCAGTACGGCAGGACGGATCCGGCCTGGGTGAAAGCGTTCGTGCGGCGGCATGCGGACCGGCTCAGTCCGCTCTCGCGCAAGGAAGCGCTCAGGAACTTGGCGGCCTAGCCAGAACCAGCCCTAGATGATCGGCCGCGTGGTGACCGGCTCGTCCGACTTGGTGAACAGCAGCTTGGTCTTCGGGTCAAGGAAGATCAGGTACAGCGCGAACAGCAACGCAATGATCGCCGCGGCGTTGCGGGCCAGCGCCAGGGCCAGGCCCAGATCCGCAGTCTGCAGGTACGGGAAGACATCGAGCTGGTCCGAGATCGCGTACACCATGAAGAAGGACACGATGAAGTAGAGCGCCTTGACCTGCCAGTCGTCGCGGATGCCCGTGACGGCGAAGAGCGGGATGAGCCAGACGATATACCAGGACTGGATCATCGGGGACAGCAGCACGACGGCGGCGAACGCCAGGGTGAGCCGGCGCATCAGCCGGTCGTAGTCGCCGCGGAAGATCTGCCAGGCGACGATGCCGACGGCGAGCAGCTTGCCGGCGTCGAACGCCCACTTGGCCAGTCCCCAGCCGTCGAGCCCGAAGGCGTTGGAGATGGAGGCCACGATCAGGCCCACCAGGCCAACAGGCGCGTACCAGATCCAGATGCTGCCCGGGGCGGACAGCCCGTTGATCCAGCCGAAGCCGAAGCCGTTGACCCGGCTCATGAGATACAGCAAGGCCACGCTGATGCCGGCCGTGAGGGCCCAGAAGACGAACTTGCGCGGCCAGCTGGCGCCCTTGCCCGCCCAGAGCAGGCCGATGAACGGCAGGAAGACCACCGTGATGGGCTTGACCGAGATGGAGAGCGTGACCAGCACGATTCCGAGGATGACCCGGCGCGTGGCGCAGTAATAAAGGCCCGCCAGGGCCAGGCCGATCATGAGGGCGTCGTTGTGGACGCTGGCGATGAAGTTGGTGAGGAACAGCGGGTTGGCCGCCGTCAGCCACAGGGCCCGGTTCGGGTTCACTCCGTGCAGTTCGGCCAGTTTCGGCACGTAGATCACGCAGAGGACCACACCCACCAGGGCCGCGATCCGGAACAGCATGATGCTGCCTTCAGGGTGCACGTTGGTGGCCCAGACAACGAACTGTTCGATCCACAGGAACAGCTGCCCGTAGGGGACGGGAGCTTCGGTCCACATTCTGTCGGCGCCGAGCTGGAAGTAGTTGGACAGCGCCGAAATGCCGTTTTCGTAGGGGTTGAAGCCCTCCACCATGAGCCGGCCCTGGCCGATGTACGCGTAGACGTCGCGGCTGAACAGCGGTACAGAGAACATCAGCGGCAGCCCCCACGCCACCGTCGCCTGGAGCGTGGCCTTGCGGGCCCCGGCCCCCCAGACCCGGACGCGCTGGCCGAGCCGCAGCCAGGCGCGGACCAGCAGCATGCCGCCGAAGGCCAGCAGGACAATGCAGAGGGCAACGCCCAGGGCCTCGGTGCGCATAAAGATGAACAGCGGGACGCGGCGGAGTTCGGACGCGGGGGCAAGCCAGCCGACGCCGATCGAACCGATCGTCATGAACAGCGAGCCCAGGAACCCGGCAAGGATCGGGGACCGCGGGTTATCGACGTCGCCGACGGCCCCTTCCCCCTCAAAGGAGGCCGCAGCCGGGGTGAGCGCGGTCCGGCCAGCCGCAGAAGGGCGGGACGTGGACGGGCGGGACGTACCGGCAGCCGTTTCCCCCGCCGCAGGCACAGGCGCCGTCATGTCAGGATCGTCCAATCTGTTGTGGGCCACAATTCCGCCCACAGCCGGCCGCAGTGTCCGGCCCGGGGCGCCGCGTCGAAGAAATAAGTGCCGAAATAATTCGGCGGCCGCGTATTCGAAATCCTAGCACCGGACGGCTCTGTGGCGTCGGAACGGTAGGCTGGGCGGGTGCCTATTACTAACGAACGCATCGTCTGGATCGACTGCGAAATGACCGGCCTGGACACCAAGAATGACGCCCTCATCGAGGTGGCCGCCCTGGTGACCGATTCGGACCTCAACATCCTGGGGGACGGCGTCGACGTCGTGATCAAGCCCGACGACGCCGCGCTGGCCCAGATGAACGACTTTGTCCGCGACATGCACACACGGTCCGGCCTGCTGGCGGAGCTTCCGCACGGCAAGACGATGGCCGAAGCGCAGGCAGCCGTGCTCGCCTACATCAAGAAATGGGTGCCGGACCCGCGGAAGGCCCCGCTCGGCGGCAACTCGGTGGGCACCGACCGCGTGTTCCTTGTCCGCGATATGCCCGACGTGGTGGAGCACCTGCACTACCGGGTCATCGACGTGAGCACCATCAAGGAACTTTCCCGCCGCTGGTTTGCCCGGGCATACTTCCAGTCCCCGGCCAAGCTGGGCGGCCACCGGGCGCTCGGCGACATCAAGGACTCCATCGACGAACTCCGGTATTACCGCGAGGCCGTGTTTGTTCCCGCGCCGGGCCCGGACAGTGCCACGGCGCAGCGGATCGCCAAGCGCGTCATGGGCGGCGAAGCAGCCGCGCCCACCCCGGCGGAGTAGGCGCGAAAAAGTAATCTGCACCACGTTTCGCGGAAATTTCGGCGAAAATCGCAAAAGTGGCAAAACCACCCCCAAACAGCAGGTAAGCTATTTGTCGTTGCCTTTCCAGCCAGCCGGTTCGCCGGAGGGCCTGATATGGCACATGGTGGGCGTAGCTCAGTTGGCAGAGCGCCTGGTTGTGGTCCAGGAGGTCGCGGGTTCAACCCCCGTCGCTCACCCTCATGAAGGACGGCAGTGATTGTCCGACCTTTTCCAAAGGCCGCACCGGTTATCCGGTGCGGCCTTTGTTGTCTGTATTGGAAGGAATCGCAGTGAAGCGCAAGCTGTTTGAAGAAGACCACGAGATGTTCCGTGAGATGGCCGCCGAGTTCAACGCGCGCGCGGTCGCTCCCCACTACACCCAGTGGGACGAGGACCACATGATGCCGCGGGAACTGTGGTCCGCTGCCGGCGAGCAGGGCCTGCTGGGCCTGGCCGTGCCGGAAGAGTTCGGCGGCATGGGGATGTCCGACTACCGATTCCGGACAGTGCTGGACGAAGAATTCGCCAAGAGCAACCACCTCGCGGTCGGCCTGGCGTTCCACCTGCACGATGACATGGTCCTCCCCCACCTGCTGGCCTACGGCTCCGATGACCTCAAGGCCCGCTGGCTCCCGGGCATGGTCTCGGGCGAAAAGATCACCTCGGTCGCCTGGACCGAACCGGGGGCCGGCTCCGACCTGCGCGGCATCCGCACCAAAGCAGTCCGCGACGGCGACGACTGGCTGATCACTGGCCAGAAAACATTTATCGGCAACGGCATCTCCGGCGACGCCTCCCTCGTCCTGGCCCGCACTGACGGCGGCACCGGACGCGGAAACCGCGACTCGTTCTCGCTCTTCATGGTCCAGAAGGGTGAGGGCTACAACACCGGCAAGCAGCTGGACAAGATGGGCCTCAAGGCCTCCGACACGGCCGAGCTGTTCTTCGACAACGTCCGCGTCCCGCACGCCGACCTCGTCGGCGAGGAAGGCAAGGGCCTGCAGTACGCGGCCGAACAGCTCCCCCAGGGCCGGCTGGCGATCGCCGTGGCCAGCTCCGCCGTCGTGCGCGCCACCTACGAGGCGACTGTCCGCTACACGAAGGACCGCAACGCGTTCGGCGAGCGAATCATCGATTTCCAGAACAGCCGCTTCGAACTCGCCGACATCCTCACGGAGGTCGAGGTCACCGAAGCGTACGTGGACCAGGCCATCCTGGCGTTCAACGCCGGAGAGCTCGACGCCGCAGGCGCTGCCCGTGCCAAACTGTGGGCGTCCGAGCGCGCCAAGTCCGTCACGGACCGCTGCCTGCAGCTGCACGGCGGGTACGGCTACATCATGGAATACCCGGTGGCCCAGGCCTACCTCGCCGCCCGGCTGCTGACCATCTTCGGCGGCACCAACGAAATCATGCGCGACGTCGTCGGCCGCACCATCGCCGGCTGAGACGCCGCGACTCCACCTGCATCCAAGGAACTTTCCTGATATGACCGTCCTGCCCATCACGATCTGGGGCGAGCCCGTGCTGCACCGCCGGGCCGCGGAAGTCGAAGTCTTCGACGACGAGCTCCGCACCCTGATCGCCGACATGTTCGAGACCAACGACGCCGCCAACGGCGTCGGGCTGGCGGCCCCCCAGGTGGGGGTCGGCAAGCGGCTCTTCGTGTACAAGTACGACAACGACGACGGCGCCCCGGCCACCGGCGTCGTGGTCAATCCTGTCCTGACACTTTCGAAGATTTCCGGCGCGCTGCCGGACCCCGACGAGGAAGAGGAAGGCTGCCTGTCCTTCCCCGGCGGACAGTATCCGCTCAAGCGGGCCGAATGGGCGAGGGTCCAGGGCTTCGACGGTGACGGGAAGCCGGTGGAATTCGAGGCGACCGGCTGGTTCGCCCGGGTCATCCAGCACGAGTCCGACCACCTCGACGGCAAGCTCTACGTCAACCGGCTCATTGACCGCTATGCCCGCCGGGCCATGAAGCAGGCCAAGCGCAGCGGCTGGGGCGTTCCCGGCCTGACCTGGATGCCGGGAGTGGACCCGGACCCGTTCGGCCACTGACGGCCGCAGTTAGGCGCTGCTGCACGCGGATTTCCCCACCTTTGACGCCGACGCGCAGCAAAACGCCGGCGGGTTGGCGGGACGCGCCGGCGGCGCGTCCCAAAGGTGGGGAATTTCGGCGGAATTTCCCCAGTTCGGCAGTGACTGGGCCGGTCAGCTCCCCGGGGTCCGGTCGACGGCGGCCAGGATCGCGGCGCCGAGCTCGGCCGGCCTGGTGAACTGCGGCCAGTGTCCGGTAGGCAGGTCCACGTAGTCGACCTGGCGGATCCGTCCGAGCTCCGCCACATACGGGTGGCCGCCGGCAACCATTTCCGTCAGCATCGCGGACGGGAATTCGCAGGCGATGACGGTGACCGGAACCTCGAAGCGGCGTTCATCCGAGAGCTGCTGCCGGTCCTGGGCCACGCCGCGGGGCTGCGGGATGGCACGGGCACGGAACATGGCGCGCAGCTCGTCGGTCAGGTCGGTGAGGTCCTCGTCCTCGAAGAGCTCCCACGGCGGCAGCGGCACCTCGTCGCCGTCGGCCGGCAAGTCGTCATTGATGACGCCGCCCTCCCCCAGCGGTCCGCTGTCCACGTAGATAGCCCGGGCCACCCGGTCCGGGCGGGCATCGACGGCGCCATGGATGATCGCCCCGCCGCCGGAGTGGCCCACCAGGACCACCGGCGCGTCGAAGGAATCGATCTTCGCCACGACGGCGTCGATGTGGGTGCGCAGGCCGATCCCGGCGCGCGGCGCAGCCGCTGACTCCAAGCCCGGCAGGGTCAACGGGTGGACCTTGTGCCCGGCCGCGGTCAGCGGCGGGGTGACGTCCGCCCACGACGAGGCGTCCAACCAGAATCCGGGTACGAGGATGATGTCCATGCCGGTACCCTACCGGTCGAGTACCAGCTCCACCACCTGATAGGGGTCCTCGCCCGGGACCAGGTTGTGCATGGTCATGCGTCCGCCCGTGCCGTCGGCCGGGTGCAGGTGGATCTGCCAGCCCCAGTCCGGGCCGGTCGGTGCCGCATAGGAGCCGTTGAGCCGGAGGACACCGTCGCCGCCCACGGTCCCGGAGAACTGCATCAGCGCCTTGCCCGTGTGCCAGGAGTCCAGCCACACAGCGGTGGCGGGATCCGCGTCGGACGCGCCGCCGGCCAGGATCAGGAGGCCTTCCTGCGGGCTCTCACCGTCTGACCAGGTGTAGGCGACACTCGCGAAGTGTGCGGCGGTCACCGTCACCGTGGCGGTGGCCGCCGAAGCCTTGTAGTCGTCCGTGGGCATGAGCCGCAAGCGGTTTTGTCCATGCCAGGTGCCAAGGAAGGGTGTCACGTATTTCACAATGTCCATGCGGCAGTCTACTGAACCAATCGATCCTGCTCAGTCCGCGGCCGGCTTTTCGAATCTCGCCGCGAAGTCCGGGACATAGCGGAACAGTTCCCGCGGCGGGCGCGTGTAGTTGACGGCCTTCGGCCGTTCCGGCAGGGTCACCGGCTCGGTCCGTACTTCGGTGTAGTCGATGCCGGAGAGCAGGTGGGCGATGAGGTTGATCCGTGCCCGGCGTTTGTCTTCGGCTTCCACCACGTACCAGGGTGAATCCGCGGTGTCTGTCTGCACGAACATGTCGTCCTTGGCCCGCGAGTAGTCTTCCCAGCGCAGGATTGCCTCCCGGTCCATCGGCGAGAGCTTCCATTGCCGCATGGGATCATCCAGCCGGGATTTGAACCGCCGCTCCTGTTCCCCATGGCTGATCGAGAACCAGTACTTGAAGACCAGGATGCCGTCCTGGATGAGGAGCCGTTCAAAAACCGGGCACTGGGCCATGAAGCGTTTGTGCTCCGCCGGGGTGCAAAAGCCCATCACGTGTTCGACGCCGGCGCGGTTGTACCAGGAGCGGTCCATCAGGACGATTTCCCCGGCGGCGGGCAGATGCGCCACATAGCGCTGGAAGTACCATTCACCGCGTTCGCGCTCCGTCGGCGCCGGCAACGCGACTATCCGGGCAAACCGCGGATTCAGGTACTCGGTGACCCGCTTGATTGCACTCCCCTTACCGGCTGCATCCCGACCCTCGAAGATGATGAGGACCCGCGCCCCGGTGCTCCGGACCCACTCCTGGAGGGCAACCAGTTCTGCCTGGAGCCGCAGAAGTTCGGCCTTGTAGAGTCCGGCGTCGAGCCGGGCCGGCCGCCGTGCGGAGCCCTTCTTGTGGCCGGCGTGCCCCTTGCCTGAATTGTGCGTGCGATGTGCCATGGCTTCCGTTCCAGCATTTGGGGCGCGCGGTTTGTCCCGCCGCGCCCATTGTCGCCGGGCAGCAGATCGGCTGCAAGGGTCCTCCAGCCCGGAAACTGCGAAGGGCGCGTCAGCGCGGCACGATCGTCTGTTGCCCTGGGCACGAGGCCAGGATCCGTTTCATCGCCTCCTTCTCTGCCGCCGTGACCCACAGCCGGTAGGCCGCCTTGACCGAAACTTGGCGGGCGACGTAGTGGCAGCGGAAAGCCTTGTTTGGCGGCAGCCATGTGGCGGCGTCGGAGGCACTCTTGTTCTGGTTGGCGGGACCGTCGACGGCGATCAGGTTGAGGGGATCGTTGGCCAGGTGTTCGCGCTGCTGCGCGGTGAGCTGCTGGGCGCCTTTTTGCCACGCGTCTCCCAGCGCCACGACGTGGTCGATCTGCACCGCAGCACTGGTTTCGGCGCCGCGCCGGAAAACGATCGTGCGGCCGGTGTACGGTTCCTGGAACGTGCCGCCGGCCACCTGGCAGCGGGAGCCACTGACGAATTCGGCGGCCGCCAGGTCGCGGCGGAGGATGTCGTTGCGCGTATCGCAGCCGTTGCGGTCGACGTCGAGCCACGCCTGGCCGAACGCGCCCCGGTCATAGTTGTTCTTCGCCGACCGTCCCTTGACCGCGAGGGTGTCGAGCAGTGCGGCAGCGTTTCCCTGCGGCACGGCCCGGACGGCGTCCACCGCGTTCATCCACCCTCGGGCAATGACGGGGGCCTCGCGGGGGCCGGCGATTTGCGGCTCCGCGGCGGAAAACTGGCCGGCCGTGAAGAACCAGACCAGGCCGCCCAGGACGGCCAGGCCGGCCGCGGCCAGGAGGATCCAGGCCTGGCGGGAGTGGCGGCGGGCGCGGCGGAAATCCATCCAGGTGGCGCTCATGTGGGCGGCCGCTCGCGGCGTTTTGGCTGCACGCCCTGAGCCTATGCGGACGCCACGCCAGCCGGGCGGTTGTCCACAGTGTTGGGGACCGGTGGCGGAACGCGGGGGCCTATTGCTCCCGTGTGACCCGTTTCAGGTCTTCGTTGGCCAGATCCAGCAGGCTCTGGAGCTGGGTCACCCGGTCGTCGTTGACTTCACCGGACTGGCGTTTGACGAGGGCGTCGTCCAGCAGCCGCTTCGCTTCTTTCGCGTTGCTCCGCGCGACGTCCAGCGCGTGTTCCAGGGTGGTCTCGTGTTCAACAGCCGGGTTCGGTTCCATGGCTCCATTGTGGTTCCCTTTCCCGGCCGATTCCAGTGCATCGGCCGGGAAAGGAGGAACATGTCCCCCGGGCAGGGACGTTCGCCCTGGCTAGACCTCGACGGGCAGCCCTGCGGCCTCGAGGATGGACGCAGCGTCCTTGGCGGGGAAGGACGGCGGGTTGACCCCGGCCATTTCCTCCATGACGCGGACCACCTGGCAGCTGTAGCCGAACTCGTTGTCGTACCAGACGTACAGGACGAGGTTCTTCTCATTGGAGATGGTGGCCAGGCCGTCGACGATGCCTGCCCGGCGTGAGCCGACGAAGTCCGTGGAAACAACCTCGGGCGAATCGATGTAGTCGATCTGCTTGCGCAGCTCGGAGTGCAGCGACATTTCCCGCAGGTAGTCGTTGACCTCGTCCTTGGTGGTGCCGTTCTCCAGGTTCAGGTTCAGGATGGCCAGCGAGACGTCCGGGGTGGGGACGCGGATGGAGCTGCCCGTGAGCTTGCCGAGCAGTTCCGGCAGGGCCTTGGCCACGGCCTTGGCGGCACCGGTCTCGGTGATCACCATGTTCAGCGCGGCAGAGCGTCCACGGCGGTCGCCCTTGTGGAAGTTGTCGATCAGGTTCTGGTCGTTCGTGAAGGAGTGGACCGTCTCCACGTGGCCGTGCACCACGCCGTAGCGGTCGTTGATCGCCTTGAGCACAGGGGTGATGGCGTTCGTGGTGCAGGACGCCGCCGAGACGATCGTGTCCGAGTCGTCGATGGTGCCGTGGTTGATGCCGTGCACGATGTTCTTCAACTCGCCCTTGCCCGGTGCGGTGAGGAGAACGCGGGCAACACCCTTGCTCAACAGGTGCTGGGACAGGCCCTCGGCGTCGCGCCAGCGGCCCGTGTTGTCGACGACGAGCGCGTCGTGGATGCCGTAGGCGGTGTAGTCCACCGTGGAGGGGTTGTCCGAGTAGATGACCTGGATCTGGACGCCGTTGGCCGTGATGGTGTTGTTTTCGAGGTCAACCTTGATGGTGCCTTCGAAGGAGCCGTGGACGGAGTCGCGGCGCAGCAGGCTCGCGCGTTTGGCGAGGTCGTTGTCTGAACCGCGGCGGACCACGATGGCACGCAGGCGCAGGCCGTGGCCGCCGCCTGCCTTTTCGATCAGGAGCCGGGCCAGGAGCCGGCCGATGCGGCCGAAGCCGTAGAGGACGACGTCGGTGCTGGTGCGGTCGTCGCCGCCGCGCTTGCCGACAACCTCGGCGAGTTCGGCGCGGAGGAACTCATCCAGGCTGGCGCCGTCGCCCTCGGCGCGGTATTTCTCGGTGAGGCGGGCAATGTCGATCGCCGCGGCGCCGAGGTCCAGCTTGGTCAGAGCCTCCAGCAGCGGGGCTGTCTCCTCGAGGCGCAGTTCTTCCTTGCTCATCCTGCGGGCGAAGCGGTGGGCCTTGAGGATATTCATGGTGGACTTGTTGATCAGGCTGCGTCCGTGGATGGAGGTCACCACGTTGTTCTCGCGGTACAGCCGGCCGATCACGGGGATCATCGCCTCGGCGAGTGCCTCACGGCCCATCCACGTATCAAGACAAGAATCTGACGTCTGGCTCACAGAACTACCTTCCTAGAATCCACCCCCTACGTCCTCGTAGGGGGAAGTCGGCCGCCGGAGGGTGTCCGGTACCGGGCACCGGCGGGGATTCGGTCCACCCCGGGCGCCTCATCGAGCGCAAAGAAAAACCGCCGGCTGCGAACGCAGACCCGGCGGCAGAACTTCTACGTTCACCATCAATTCTACGGGCGGCCAGGCAGGGTGGGGTGCCTGTTGCGCGTGAATTGACTCACACACTGTCTGGGGCCACGTCGAAGTCGGCAAAACCATCCGCGCCGGGCGTCAGCCCCGCTGCGTCCTCAAGGATCATGTCGACGGCCTTTTCCGCGATCATGATGGTGGGTGCCTGGGTGTTGGCACTGACCAGCCGGGGCATGATCGAGGAGTCAACGACCCGCAATCCCTCCAGCCCGTGGACCTTCAGCCGCGGTGAGACAACGGAATCGTCGGTGGTACCCATGGCGCAAGTGCCGACCGGGTGGTACGAGGTCCGTCCGTAGGAGCGCACGAAATTCACGTACTCGTCGCGGGTTGCCACCCGGGAGCCGTCGCCGATGTGCTCCTTCTGGATGAACGCCGCCATTGATGACTGTTCCATGATTTGCCGGCTCTGCTGCACGCCGGCGATCGTCATCTCCAGATCGTAGTCATCCGCCAGGAAATTCGGATCGATGAGGGGTGTCATTGTGGGATCTGAGGACGCGACGCGAACTGTCCCCCGGCTGCGGGGGCGCAGGAAGTACGAGTTGAGCGTCGCCCCGAATCCGGGCCGCAGCGACGCAATGCCCGGCTCCGACCTCGCCGCGGGCAGGAAGTGGAACTGCAGGTCCGGGGTCTTCTCATCTGTGTTGGCGTAGCTGAAGCCACCGGCCTCGACGAGGTTGGACGCGAACGGTCCCGTGCGGAAGGCCAGATACTCGAGGCCCGCCAGGACTGTCGCCGGGCGCACCCGATTGAACCGGTCCAGGCTGTGGTCATCGGTGAGTTCGTAGATGATGTCCAGGTCAAGGTGGTCCTGCAGGTTCTTCCCGACCCCGGGCAGGGCGTGGAGCACGTCGATGCCGGCGGCGGCAAGGTCTGCCGGGTCGCCGATGCCTGAAAGCTGCAGCAACTTGGGCGAGCCAAACGCGCCGCTGGCGATCAGCACCTCGCGCCGGGCCCCGTAGGTTCGCGCGACTCCGCCTTCAATCGTCTGGATGCCGACGGCGCGGCCATTCTTGATGACCACCTTGGAGACGGTCACATTGACGCGGACAGTGAGATTGGGCCGCCTGCGCGCGGGTTTCAGATAGGCGACGGCTGCGCTGCACCGGCGCCCATTCCTGGTGGTGGTCTGGTAGAAGCCAACGCCGAGCTGCTTCGCCCCGTTAAAATCGTTGTTGTAGGGCAGCCCGAACTCCTGGCCCGCCTGCACGAATGCCGCCGAGAGCGTGTGCGGACGCCGGAGATCAGAGACGCCGAGCGGCCCTGTGGTTCCATGGTGGGGTCCTGAGAGCCTGGTGTTTGACTCCGAGCGAATGAAATACTTGGACACCTCGACGGCGGACCAGCCCTCGCATCCGTACTCCCCGGCCCACCCGTCGTAGTCCCCAGCCACGCCGCGGGTGAAGACCTGGGAGTTGATGGACCCGCCGCCGCCAAGCCCGCGGCCTTGAGGGAGCGGGATGCTGCGGCCGTTGCTGTGCTTTTGCGGAACACTGCTATACGCCCACTGATACGGGCCCCCCTTGAGTCTCGGGAAGCCCGCGGGCATGTGGATGAAGGGATGGCGGTCGGACCTGCCCGCCTCGAGCAGGAGCACGCGTATCGAAGGGTCTTCGCTAAGTCTGCCGGCCAGGACGCTGCCGCCGGTACCACCCCCGGCGATCACATAGTCGTACTCTGCATCGTCCGGCACCATGACTCCTCAACCATCGCCGAAACTACCGCTCCTTGAAGCGTTGATTGAAGTGTCGGGTCTCGCTGGGTTGGTGTCAAGCATGCCTCAAGGTTTTCCCAAGCTTGCAACCGTGCAGGCACGCCACCCCCGGCCAGCAGCCTGCGACGGCCGAATCCCGGGCAGGACAGGGGAAATACCGGTTTGGGTGGATGGGTTGACCGATACGCCGGGTTCTGTGTTCCCGCGCTGTTACCGGCGCGGGAGTAGCGGCCATCCATCTACGGACGCCGTTGCCGACGCCCTCCAGCGGCCTACCCGAACACTCGGGCGAGCAGCCCTCAAACGTGTCCTGTCTGGCCTTGCTCCGGGTGGGGTTTACCTAGCCTTCCCGGTCACCCGGGAAGCTGGTGGTCTCTTACACCACCGTTTCACCCTTACCTGCCCTGCGGCCTGTGCAAGCACACGCCCCACGCAGGCGGTCTATTCTCTGTGGCACTGGCCTGCGGGTTACCCCGAGTGGGCGTTACCCACCACCCTGCTCTGCGGAGCCCGGACGTTCCTCGAGCCACTTGCGTGACGCGCGGCCGCCTGGTCAACCCATCCGCTGTCCAGTCTACGTTCTCCCGGCCGGCGCAGCCGCACCGCGGCCTTTCAGGGCCGCAGGTGGGAGAATTTAAGCAGGGTTCCTGCTAGTCAAGGAAGAGTGATCCCGGTGAACTGGACCGTCATCATCATCTGGCTGTTGGCCATCGTCCTGGTGGCTATTCTCGCCAAGATGTCGATCAAGATTGTGCGCCAGTACGAACAGGGCGTCCTGTTCCGCCTGGGCCGGGTGGTCGCGGTACGGATGCCCGGCCTGCGGTTCATCATCCCGGTGGTGGACCGGCTTCAGCTGGTGAGCCTCCGGATCGTGACAATGCCGATCCAGTCACAGGGCATCATCACCCAGGACAACGTCAGCGTCGATATCTCGGCAGTGGCGTACTACCGGGTGATCGACTCCGTGAAGTCCGTCGTGGCGATCGAAGACGTGGCCGCGGCCATCAACCAGATCGCCCAGACCACCCTGCGGAAAGTGGTCGGCCGCCACAGCCTGGACCAGACGCTGTCGGAGACTGAGCGCATCAACAGCGACATTCGGATAATCCTGGACGCGATGACCCTGGAATGGGGTGTCGAAGTGACGCTCGTCGAACTCAAGGACATCCAGCTCCCGGAGAGCATGAAGCGGGCCATGGCCCGGCAGGCGGAGGCCGAGCGGGAGAAGCGGGCGAAGATCATTTCGGCCGAAGGAGAGGCGATCGCCGCCGTGGCGCTCGGCGCGGCATCTGACACGATGATGGCCCACCCGGTAGCCCTGCAGTTGCGGAATCTTCAGTCCCTTGTCGAGATCGGGGTGGACAAGAACTCAACCGTCGTCTTCCCGGCGCCCCTGATGAGCACCATCGCCGAACTGGCCGCTTTCCTGGCACGCGAGGACCATGTGGCCAAGACAGCGATGCCGGCGACGGCGACGCCAGAGGCAACGACACCGGCGCCACCGATCAAAGCGGCATAGCGTCCGTGTCAGGCCTACTATCGAGGAATGGACGAGTCTGCCCTGACCCGGCGCCGGCTGCTTGAGCTGGCAGGGATCGGCCTGGGCGTGTCCGCGCTCACCGCCTGCACAGGCGGCATCCCGCCTCCCGACACCTCTGCGCGCATGCCAACCGGTACCCTGACAGCGCCGCCGGTTCCTGCCGCCTCGGCAATCCGGACCAGCTCAGGATCGTTCGTCTCGGCTTTCCGCCCCGGGATCTACACCCGTTGGTCGCTGGCTGCACCCGAGTTGCCGCCCGGCGGCTCGCAGCCCGACTTGCCCGTGGCGGTGTTTCTCCACGGACTGGGCGGCAGCCATGCCGTCCTGCTGGAGGACCTGGCGGCCCACGAGCCCCTCCAACGGCACCTCGACGCCGGCGGCACACCCTTTGCGATCGCTGCGGTGGACGGCGGAAACACGTGGTGGCACCGCCGCGCCGACGGCAGCGACACCCAGTCGATGCTGGTGAAGGAGTTTGTTCCGCTCCTGGGCAGCCAGGGCTACGACCTTGGCAGGATTGGCCTCGTCGGCATCTCCATGGGAGGCTTCGGCGCGCTCCTCCTGGCCTCGCAGGGCCGGCTGCCCGGAGTCCGCGCCGTCGCGGCCATGAGTCCGGCGGTCTGGGACCACTACGACCCCCGGGAGGGGGCCGCCTTCGACGGACCGGCCGATTTCGCGGCACATGACGTGTTCGCGCTCCGGCCCCGGCTCGCGGCGGTGCCCAAGCGGATCGACTGCGGCACCGGGGACGATCTTGCCGCCACGGTCCGTGCTTACCGCGCAGGACTGCCGGGCGACGTCGAGGGTGGTTTCGGGCCCGGCGGCCACGATAGCAGCTACTGGCGGTCCGTCCTGCCCGAGGTGGTGTCATTTTTGGGCTTCAACTTCGCCTGAACCCGCCGCCGCCGGCCGCGTACTGCGGCGCCCGCGAAACGCGCCGCCGGTAGGATCGTACGGTGCTAATTCTGTTGCCGCCCTCCGAGGGCAAGACTCCCGCTGTGCGCGGGGACGCCGCCGACTGGGGCGCCTTGAGCTTTCCCGCCCTCAACAGCTCCCGCGCCAAGGTCCTGGAGGCGCTCGGCACCGTCAGCGCCCACGAGGACGCGCTGGCGCTGCTGGGCGTCGGCGCTTCCCTGAGCGCCGACGTCGAACGCAATACGCGGCTGCACGCGGAACCTGCCGCCCCGGCCCACCAGGTGTATTCCGGGGTGCTCTTTGACGCCCTCGGCTACAACTCGCTGACCCCGGCGCAGCGGAGGAAGGCCGACGAATCGGTGCTGGTGGTCTCCGCCCTGTGGGGCGCCATCCGCTTCGCCGACCGCGTGCCCGCCTACCGGCTGTCGATGGGGACTTCGCTGCCCTACGTCGGACGGCTCGCCTCATTCTGGAAGCCGCAACTGAACGACGCCCTGGCGGCGGCCACTACGGGTGAGCTGTTAGTGGATTGCCGGTCGAGCACCTACGCCGCGGCGTGGACTCCCCCGCCGGAACAGACGGTGGCCGTGAACGTCTTCACCGAGACCGCGGGCGTGCGCAAGGTGGTCAGCCACTTTGCCAAGCACACCCGGGGCGAACTGGCACGGCATTTGCTCAGCCGCCGGGGCAAGGCGCCCCAAACCCCCGCACAGCTGCAGAAGGCGGCGGCGGAGAAGTGGGTTGCCGAACTCGTTGAGGGCACGGCCCGGAAGCCGCACACCCTGAACATCATCCTGCCGGGCTAGGAGCCGCTTAGGCCCACTCGGACGAGCGCACCAGGATGCAGCCGGAGTCCGGGCAGAACACGATGTCGTCCTCGGCCGCGGCCTTGATCTCGGCCAGGTCGCCCGGGCTCAGGTGCATGCCGGAGCCTTCCGAGGTGCCGTGGAAGAGCCGGGCAGCGCCGACGCCGCGCTTGGCCAGGGTCTTCTCGTAGATGGCGAGCATTCCGGCGTCGAGTCCGGCGGCGAACTCGGCACGCTGCCCGCGCACCACCGTGGCTTCGGCGGCGATCTCGGCCAGCTGCTCGTCCAGCTCGGCACGGATGGAGCCGAAGGAGCCCTGGATGTCGTCCACTATCTGCTGCTGGGACGCCTGGCGGGCGCGGAGCGAGTCGAGCCGTTCGAGGACTTCGAGCTCCACGTCCTCGAGGTCCGAGCGGCGCTTGTTCAGCGAGACGAGGTCCCGCTGCAGGGCGACGAGGTCCTTGGACAGCCCCGTGCCGCTGTTGAGCCTGGCCTCGTCGCGTTCGATCCGGGAGGCGACCTGCTCGACGTCGGCCTCTGAGCGTTTGAGCTCCAGTTCAGCATCGTGGACGGCAACCTTCGCGGCACCGAGCTCACCGTTGGCCACGCTGAGGGCGGCTTCCAGGTCCGTGATGCGGGAATCGCTTTCAAGGCTTCGCCGGCGGTTGGACAAGGACTTGAGCTTGGCATCGAGTCCCTGCAATTCGAGCAACTTCAACTGTTCCGCCGGTGCTGCCTTGGCCACTATTTACCTCCGCTAAATCCAATCCGGCCGAAGCCGGGCACCGTCCCGGCGCTCCTTAGACTCTAGCGCCTAGCGTACTCCCCGGCCTCGCTACGCTCACCCGGGGCCCCTCGCACGCCAGGCTTAGCCCGGAGTCAGAATGAAGTCCCACGGGTCGCTGTTGGTGGTGCTCACCCGGATCTCGACATCGTGGCCCTGGTCGCTGAGCACATTGCCCAGCGCTTCGGCGGCCGCAGGCAGCCACAGCCATTCGCTGGCGAAGTGGGAAACGTCGATCAGGTACGGCCGGTCGTTGACCGCCGCCTCCCGGGCTTCCGATGCCGGGTGGTGCCGCAGGTCCGCCGTGACGTAGACGTCCGCGTTGCTCGCCCGCACCTCGCCGAAGAGGGAATCGCCGGCGCCGCCGCAGACAGCCACCCGCCGGATCAGCCCGTCCCGGTCCCCCGAGACACGCACGCCGCCCGCCACCGAGGGCAGGATGCCGTACACGCGGGCCGCGAAATCACCCAGCGTCAGGACCTCGTCGAGGTCGCCGACGCGGCCGATGCCTTCCTCGGGGAGCCCGTTCGCGGCCGGCGTCAGCGGGGCCACGTTCTGCAGGCCCAGCGCGTCCGCCAGGACGTCGGAAACGCCCCCGACGGCGGAGTCACCGTTGGTGTGCACGGTCAGCAGCGCGGTCCCGGACTCGATGAGGCGGTGCACGGCCTTGCCCTTGGCCGTATTCGCGGCCACGGACGTCACGCCCTTGAGCAGCAGCGGATGGTGCGTGATGAGCAGCTCGGCACCGAAGTCGATCGCTTCCTCGATCACGTCAATTGTCGGATCGACCGCGAACATGACCCGGTGCACCTCGGCGTTCGGGTGGCCGGCAACCAGACCCACCTCGTCCCAGTCCTCGGCCAGGGATTCGGGCCAGAGCTCCTCCACCGCCAGCTGGATCAGGCCCAGCGTCGCGGCGCCGATGTCCTCCCCGGTGCCGGTACCGGCGTCGACAGCGGCAGCAGGGCGGTCGGATTCCGCTGAAACATCGGTGTTCACAGGTTCCATACCCCCATTTTTACCCTATTCGCGGGCGGCCCGGTCACTCGTAACACTCTCGTAAGGTGGGTGGGGAATCATCGGGGCCCTCGAACCATTGAAGAGATCATGAGAACTTTTGTCCTCGGCGGAGGCTGCTTCTGGTGCCTCGACGCCGTCTACCAGAAAACCAAGGGCGTCAGCTCGGTCGTGTCGGGCTACACCGGAGGCCATGACCGCAGACCCGACTACTACTCTGTGTGTTCCGGGACCACAGGCCACGCCGAGGTTGTGGCAGTGACGTTCGACGAGGACGTCATTCCCGCCGAGGTCATCCTGGACATGTTCTTCGCCCTCCACGACCCCACCACGCTGAACCGGCAGGGCTACGACGTCGGGACCCAGTACCGTTCCTCAATGTTCTACGAGACCACCGAGGAAAAGATCCTGTTCGAGGAGGCGATCGAGCGGAACCAGGACCTGTGGCGGCACCCGATCGTCACCGAGGTCAGCCGGCTGCCCCAGTTCCATGTGGCCGAGGAAATCCACCAGGACTACTTCGCCAAATACCCGGAGCAGGGCTACTGCCAGGTCATCATTAACCCCAAGCTGGCCAAGGCGAGGAAATATTACTCTGCATGGCTTAATGCTTAGCTAGGGCCTGTAAGCGCTCGTTAGGCTGACCTCAGTCAACCCTCTTCAAAGACAGGCATACATACATGGCACCGATCTATGACGATGTAACCCAGCTGGTAGGCGGAACTCCGCTGGTCCGGCTGAACCGGCTGACCGAAGGCCTTGACGCCACTGTGGCCGTCAAGCTGGAGTTCTACAACCCGGCCAACAGCGTCAAGGACCGGATCGGCGTCGCGATCGTTGACGCTGCCGAGAAGTCCGGTGCCCTCAAGCCCGGCGGCACCATCGTTGAAGGCACGTCCGGCAACACCGGAATCGCGCTGGCCATGGTGGGCGCGGCCCGCGGCTACAAGGTCATCCTGACCATGCCCGAGACCATGTCCACCGAGCGCCGGGTCATGCTGCGCGCGTACGGCGCCGAGATTGTCCTGACCCCCGGTTCCGAGGGCATGCGCGGCGCCGTGGAGAAGGCCCAGGAGATCGTGGCCAACACGGAAAACTCCATCTGGGCCCAGCAGTTCGCCAACGAGGCCAACCCGGAGATCCACCGCCGCACGACGGCCGAGGAAGTCTGGGCCGACACCAACGGCAAGGTGGACATCTTCGTCGCCGGCGTCGGCACCGGCGGCACCGTCACCGGCGTCGGACAGGTCCTGAAGGAACGCAAGCCGGAGGTCCAGATCGTGGCCGTCGAGCCGAAGGACTCCGCCATCCTCAACGGCGGCGCCCCGGGCCCGCACAAAATCCAGGGCCTCGGCGCGAACTTCGTCCCCGACATCCTGGACACCAACGTCTATGACGAGGTCATCGACGCCACGCTGGAAGATTCCGTCCGGGTGGCGCGCGAACTCGGCATCAAGGAAGGCATCCTGGGCGGCATCTCCTCCGGCGCCATCGTCTGGGCGGCCCTGGAGCTCGCCAAGCGCCCGGAGAACGCCGGTAAACTCATTGTTGCTGTGGTTTGCGACTTTGGTGAGCGCTACATCTCCACCGTGATGTACGACGACATCCGCGGCTAAGTCCGCTGACCCACGATTGCCCAGAAAGGTCTTTGTGAGCTTCTTCGCAAGACTGAAGGAAGACCTCGACGCCGCCCGGTCCCACGACCCGGCGGCTCGAGGTTCTTTTGAGAACTTCTTCGCCTATTCCGGCCTGCACGCGATCTGGTTCCACCGCCTGACGCACCGGCTGTGGCAAAACCCGGCCCTGCGGTTCCCGGCGCGGCTGATCTCCCAGCTCGCCCGGTTCCTGACCGGGATCGAGATCCACCCCGGCGCGACCATCGGCCGGCGCTTCTTCATCGACCACGGCATGGGTGTGGTCATCGGCGAGACGGCCGAGATCGGCGAGGACGTCATGATCTACCACGGCGTGACCCTCGGCGGCCGCTCGCTCGCCAAGATCAAACGCCACCCCACCATCGAGGACCGTGTGGTGATCGGAGCGGGCGCCAAGATCCTGGGCCCCATCACCATCGGCCGGGACAGCGCCGTCGGCGCCAACGCCGTGGTGGTCAAGGACGCCCCGGCCGAATCAATCGTCACCGGCGTGCCGGCCACCTGGCGCCACCGCGACGCGCAGCGCGAGACCAAGCCCGCCGTCGACCCGGCCGAGTACCTGATCGAATACCGGATCTAGAGCGGGCCCTGGATCGGCTCCCGACTGAACCGGGTATCTAGGCAGCCCTACCCGGGAACCGCTTGTAGATGTTCCACAGGACGGCGTCGAACGCCCGGTCCGGCAGCAGGTGGCGCAGCAGCAGGATCCCGCGGGCGCTGGCACCCACCGGGTAGCGGGTCCTGGGCCGCCGGGCGGTCGCGGCGTGCAGGATCGCCTCGGCCGCGAGCTCGGGCCGCGACGACGTTGCGGGGTTGTCCGTAGTGCCCAGCGCCGCCGCCACGATCTTGGCCTGCGCCGCATAAGGGCCGTTTCCGGAGCTGGCCAGCAGCCCCTGCGCCGCAATGGCGCCCCACTCGGACTGCGTCCCGGCCGGCTCGATGACGGCCACATCAATACCGTGCGCG
>NZ_KI914954.1:13101-16974 GCF_000520575.1 Arthrobacter sp. I3 | reverse complement strand
TCAATACCGTGCGGCTTGAGCTCGAGCCGCAGCGAATCGCTCAGGCCCTCCACGGCGAACTTGGTCGCGTGGTACCAGGCACCCAGCGGCTCGTACATTTTGCCGCCGATCGATGAGATGTTGATGATCCTGCCCGCACGGGCGGCCCGCATGGCGGGGATCACGAGCTGCGTCATGCGCGCCAGGCCGAAGACGTTCACGTCGAACTGCCGCCGGCCCTCAGCCAGTTCGACCTCCTCGAGCGACCCGTACGTCCCGTAGCCGGCGTTGTTGACCAGGACGTCGATCCGGCCGTGCGCGGCCAGCACGTCCCCGACGGCGGCGCTCATCGAGGCCTCATCGGTCACGTCCAGCGCCACCACCTTGACCCCGGATGCCTTCAGCGGCTCCATCAGCTCCACACGGCGGGCCCCGGCATAAACGGTGAAGCCGGCCGAGGCAAGCTTTTTCGCGGTTTCGAAGCCGATGCCGGTGGAGGCACCGGTGACAAAAGCTACGGGCTGGGGCATGAGTTGAACTCCTTGGGCGCTGAACTCCTGGGGCAGGAGCGGTGCGGAAACACGGACGGCCGGCGCCTCCCAGCGTATCTGGAAAGTACCGGCCGTCGCGTTGGAACGGGGTGGGTCAGTGGGTGTCGACTGCCTCGATCTCGGACTTGTCCTCGCCCCAGAGGGTGTGGAACGTGCCCTCGGCGTCGACGCGGCCGTAGGTGTGCGCCCCGAAGAGGTCGCGCTGGCCCTGGATAACAGCGGCCGGTAGGCGCTTGCGGCGCAGGCCGTCGTAGTAGGCCAGCGAGGAGGAGAACACCGGCACCGGGATGCCGAGCTGCACCGCGGTGGACACCACCCGGCGCCAGGCCGGGAGGACTTCGGCGATCGCCTTGGTGAACGCCGGGGCGAAGAGCAGGTTGGCCGGCTTCTCCGCAGCGGCGTAGGCCTTGGTGATCTCCTTGAGCAGTTCCGCGCGAATGATGCAGCCGCCGCGCCACAGCGAGGCGATTTCATCCAGTTTCAGGTCCCAGCCGTATTCCTTGGCCGCAGAGGTGAGCATGTCCAGTCCCTGGGCGTAGGAGACCAGCTTGGAGGCGTAGAGCGCCTGGCGGACGTCCTCGACGAAGCTCTCGGGGACCTCGACGGCGGCCTCGCCGCCAGCCAGCAGCTCCTGTGCCAGCACGCGCTGCTCGGCCTGGGAGGACAGGGCCCGGGCGAAGACGGACTCGGCGATGCCCGACGTCGGGGAGCCGAGCTCGAGAGCGGAGATGACCGTCCAGCGGCCGGTGCCCTTCTGGCCGGCGGCATCCACCACGACGTCGACGAACGGCTTACCGGTCTTCGCATCGACGTGGCCGAGGACCTCGGCGGAGATTTCGATCAGGAAGGAGGCGAGGTCACCCTTGTTCCACTCTTCGAAGATCTTGGCCTGCTCGGCCGGTTCGATCCCAGCGCCGGAGCGCAGGAGGTCGAAGGCCTCGCCGATGACCTGCATGTCGGCGTATTCGATGCCGTTGTGGACCATCTTGACGAAGTGGCCGGCGCCGTCGGTGCCGATCCAGGCGCAGCAGGGCTGGCCGTCGACGTGCGCGGCGATCTTTTCCAGCAGCGGGCCGAGTGCGTCGTAGGACTCCTTGGAACCGCCCGGCATGATTGAGGGGCCGTTGAGGGCACCCTCCTCGCCACCGGAGACACCGATGCCGACGAAGTGCAGGTCCTTCTTGGCGAGCGCAGCCTCGCGGCGGCGGGTGTCCTCGTAGTGCGAGTTGCCGGCGTCGATGATGATGTCGCCCGCTTCCAGCAGCGGCTCGAGCTGCTCGATCACGGAGTCGACCGGCTTGCCGGCCTTGACCATGATCAGCACGCGGCGCGGCTTCTCCAGCGAATCAACGAGTTCCTGAAGGGTCTCGGTGCGGACGAAGTCGCCCTCATCGCCATACTTGGCGAGCAGGGTGTCTGTCTTTTCCACGGACCGGTTGTGCAGGGCAACGGTGAAGCCGTTCCGGGCCAGGTTGCGTGCGAGGTTGGCCCCCATCACCGCGAGGCCGGTAACACCGATGTGTGCTGACATCAAAAACTCCAATTCATTTTTGTACACGATGATTTCTGTAGACCACGTGTACGGCGATTCGTCTCAGACGTTCATCTAGGACTCGGCAGGTCGCGCCGCGGAGGGCGGAACCCGCTCTTGAGGATTGTGGCTGTCCTTAAACCATATGTATTTCCGCGGGTAGCGGGAAAGCCGCGCCCACGGAGCGGAATGCTGCGCGTCATAAACAGTCTATGATCACCGGCGTCCGCCCTTCAGGTCGGCCCGGACCAGGCCCACCGCATTATGCTTACGACTATGTCAACCAGCCTCCACCACCGTGCCATTGAGCACCTCGGGACCCGGATCGTGGCCGGCGAGCTTCCGGCCGGGCACGTCATGCTTGCCGAGCACCTTGAGGACGAACTCAAGGTCTCCCGCTCGGTGGTCCGGGAGGCGGTCCGGGTCCTCCAGTCCCTGGGCCTGGTGGAGACCATCAAACGCGTCGGCATCCGGGTGCTGCCCTCGAACCGGTGGAACCCCTTCGACCCGCTCGTGATCCGCTGGCGGCTGGCCGGCGAGGGCCGCGGCGCCCAGCTGCGCTCCCTGGCCGAGCTCCGCACCGCCGTCGAGCCGGTGGCCGCCGAGCTGGCCGCGGCCAACGCCCCCGAGGAACTCCGCCGCGAACTCGTGGAGATCTCGCACGCCATGCGCGACGCCGGGCAGGCCGGGGACGTGCCCCGGTTCCTCGAGCTGGACATCCTGTTCCATTCCCTGCTGCTGACCGGCTCGGGCAACGAGATGTTCGCCAACATGGTGGGCCAAGTGACCGAGACGCTGACCGGCCGCACCATCCACGGCCTGATGCCGGACCACCCGCGCGAGACGGCGCTGCGCTGGCACGTGGAGGTCGCCGAGGCCATCGCCGCCGGGGATGCCGCCGCCGCCCGCGAGGCCTCGAACCGGATCATGCGCGAGACCATCTCGGAGATGGAGCCGAGCTGGAAGAACCAGCCGCGGGTGTTTGTCCCGGTCGAGCGCCACTAACCCGCCACTGGCCCTCCCGGCCCCGATGGCGGCGCTCCTCACGCCGGCGCCCGCCTGAAGTCCAGCAGCACCTTCCCCGAAACAGCCGCGTTCCTGGCGACCTCGAACGCTTCCAGTCCGCGGTCCAGGCCAAAGGTATGGGTCACCACGGGGTCCACCCGCAGGGAGCCGTCGGCGAGCGCCGCTATGACGTCATCGATTTCGTCATTGAAGCGGAAGGAGCCCACCAGCTCCAGCTCGCGGGTAATGGCCAGGGAGATCAGGACCGGCTGCGGGCCGGAAGGCAGCAGCCCCACCATCACCACCCTGCCGCCACGGACCGCGCCCGTGATCGCCGAGGCCAGTCCCCGGTGGCTGCCCGAGGACTCGATGACGACGTCCGCCTCAACCGCGGCGATCGCCCCGGCGTCGTCCCCCTTGAGGACCGCGTCGGCCCCCACGGCACGGGCTATCTCCAGCGGCCGCCCGTGCATGTCCACGGCCACGATCCGGCCGGCGCCGGCGCGTTTGAGCACGGCCACGGCCAGGGCCCCGATGGGACCGCTGCCGATCACCAGTGCCGTCTTTCCCGCCACGTCCCCGGCGCGCGACACGGCGTGCCAGGCGACGCTGGCCGGTTCCGCCAGGGCCGCGGTCCGCAGGTCCAGCCCCGCCGGCAGCGGCCGGAGCATCCGGGCCGGCAGGTTCACGTACCGGCTGAACGCGCCGTCGGTGT
Organism: Arthrobacter sp. I3; assembly: GCF_000520575.1. Taxonomy (NCBI): domain Bacteria; kingdom Bacillati; phylum Actinomycetota; class Actinomycetes; order Micrococcales; family Micrococcaceae; genus Arthrobacter; species Arthrobacter sp. I3. The sequence continues at coordinate 13,193 of NZ_KI914954.1, read as the reverse complement.
GCGGAAAGCGCGCGGCGCTGCCCAGATACGTGCAGCCCGGCGACAGATTCGGACGCTCCGGCGGGTACCGGGCGCCGCCCGGGCCCGGCGTG
>NZ_KI914954.1:12361-13001 GCF_000520575.1 Arthrobacter sp. I3 | reverse complement strand
GGCCCCGAGCCGTCAGCGGCGGCACGGATCACGGTCCCCACGATCTCGTGGCCCAGGACCATAGGAGCCTTGAGGACGGATTCGCCCGCGGCACCGTGCAGCCAGTAGTGCAGATCGGAGCCGCAGATGCCGCCGAAGGCCACGTCGATGACGGCTTCATCGGGCGCCGGCGCGGGCACGGCGATGTCCTCGATCCGCAGGTCGCCCGCCGCGTGGGCCACCACCGCCGCGGCCGTGGCCGGAAGTGCTGCCACGCCGCCCATCAGACCACCACCGTCATTCCGCCGTCGATGAAGATGGTCTGGCCGTTGACGAAGTCGGACCCGTCGGAGGCCAGCCACACGGCGGGGGCACGGATCACGGTCCCCACGATCTCGTGGCCCAGGACCATAGGAGCCTTGAGGACGGATTCGCCCGCGGCACCGTGCAGCCAGTAGTGCAGATCGGAGCCGCAGATGCCGCCGAAGGCCACGTCGATGACGGCTTCATCGGGCGCCGGCGCGGGCACGGCGATGTCCTCGATCCGCAGGTCGCCCGCCGCGTGGGCCACCACCGCCGCGGCCGTGGCCGGAAGTGCTGCCACGCCGCCCATCAGACCACCACCGTCATTCCGCCGTCGATGAAGATGGTCTGGCCGTTG
>NZ_KI914954.1:11039-12261 GCF_000520575.1 Arthrobacter sp. I3 | reverse complement strand
CCAGCCACACGGCGGGTCCGGCCAGGTCCTGCACGGTCCCCCAGCGGTGCGCGGGGGTCCGGCCCAGGATCCAGGCGTTGAACTGCTCATCGTCGACAAGGTTTTGGGTCATCTCGGTGTGGATGTAGCCCGGCGCGATCCCGTTGATCTGCAGGCCCGAGGCGGCCCATTCCGCGGTCATGGCCCGGGTCAGGTTCCGCAGGCCGCCCTTCGCCGCGATGTAGGGCGCGATGGTGGGCCGGGCGAGGTCGGTCTGCACCGAGCAGATGTTGATGATCTTGCCCCGGCCCCGCGGGATCATGTGCCGGGCCGCTTCCCGCCCCACCAGGAACGCGCTGGTCAGGTCCGTGGAGATGACCCGTTCCCAGTCGGCCACGTCGAGCTCGAGCATCGGGACCCGGTGCTGGATGCCGGCGTTGTTGACCAGGATGTCCAGCGGGCCCACGTTCTCCTCCACCCAGGCGATGCCCCGGGCGGCCCCGGTGTCGCTGGTGACGTCGAAGGCGCAGCTGTGCACCCGGCCCGGCGCGTAGTCCGCGGCCATCGCGGCCTCGGCGGCCTTGAGCCGCTCGGGGTTGATGCCGTTGAGCACCACGGTGGCGCCGGCGTCGGCCAGGGCCCGGGCCAGGGCGTTGCCGATCCCCCGGCTCGAACCGGTCACCAGGGCCACACGCCCGGTCAGGTCAAAAAGTCCACTCATGGTTCACTGATCCTCGTTGGTCTTTGCTGTTGTGTTGGCTGTTGGCTTGTCGCTGGGGTTGTCACGTGCGTTGTCACTGAGATTGGCGATGGCCTGCCGCACGACGGCGAGGTCCCGGTCCCCCAGCCCCTGGCGCTTGAGTTCCGCGTAGAGCTCGGCGCCGGCGGCCGCCATCGGTACTGCGGCACCCGCGGCCGCGGCGCTCTCGAGCACGAAGGAGAGGTCCTTGTGCATGAACTTGGCGGGTCCGGTGGGCTCGTAGTCCCTGGCGGCGAGCCGTGGCCCCACGATGTCCAGGACCCGGCTGCCCGCGAGTCCGCCCGCGAGCACCTCGTAAAGGGCGGGCACCTCCATGCCGGAGCGTTCGGCGAGCTCCGCGGCCTCGGCGAGCGCCGCCGTCGTGGTTCCCACGATCAGCTGGTTGCACGCCTTGGCGAGCGAGCCCGATCCCAGCGGTCCCAGCCGCCGCACGGTGCTGCCCATCGCGCCGAAGAGCGGCAGGAGCCGGCGGAAGTCGCTGTC
>NZ_KI914954.1:0-10939 GCF_000520575.1 Arthrobacter sp. I3 | reverse complement strand
GAAGTCGCTGTCGCTGGCGCCCGCCATGATGGCGAGGGTGCCGTCCGCCGCGCCTTTGGTGCCGCCGCTGACGGGCGCATCGACGACGACGGCGTTGCCCCCGCTCGCCTCGGCGACCCGTGCCCCGAAGTCCCGCACGCCGGACGGCGACACGCTGCTCATCACCACGACGGCGGTTCCGGGCGCGGGCGGGCTGGCGGTCCAGCCGGCCAGGAGTGCGGCACTCGCATCCTCAATGTCGGACAGATCCGGCAGCATGAAGACAATGACGGGCTGGTCGCGAAGCGCCTCGACCCTGGCCACACGCGAGCCGCCCAGGGCCTCGAAGGCGTCCAGCGCCGCCGGCGAACGGTTCCAGGCGGTTACGGTCCATCCTGCCGCGAGGAGGTTGGCGGCCATCGGCGCGCCCATTAGGCCGAGGCCGACAAACCCGGCCTCCCTGCGGTCCATCTCCATGCGTTGCCCTCACTTCGTCGTGGTTAATCTTGAAATTCTGTTCAGCATCCTAGCCTCCATTCAGTATGATGAACACTATGACGACCAAAACCACTGTCGCGATCGCCGTCCCGCTCGAAGCAGAGCTGGTGGACCGCATCCGCGCCGTAGATCCGTCCGTGACCGTCCTCTACGACCCCGAGCTCTTGCCGCCGGAACGTTTTCCCGCCGACCATGCGGGCGACCCGGATTTCCGCCGGACGCCGGAGCAGGAAGAGCGCTACTGGGACATGCTCAACAAGGCCCAGGTCCTGTACGGGCTCCCCAACGAAAGCCCGGCAGGCCTCGCCCGGATCGCCGGCAGCAATCCCCGGCTTGAGTGGATCCATGCCATGGCGGCCGGCGCCGGCGGTGCCGTGAAGGCATCGGGACTGGACGCCGTGACGCTGCAGAAGTTCAGGGTCACTACCTCGGCCGGGGTGCACGCCCTGCCGCTCGCCGAATTCGCCGCCCTGGGCATTTTCAACGGCTTCAAGCGCAGCGCCGAGCTGGCCCAGGACCAGGCGGCCAAGCTCTGGCCCGAGCTCCGCACCCCCACCCGCCTGGTCAACGGCTCCCGCCTGGTGGTCACCGGACTCGGCGAGATCGGGCTCGAGACCGCACGGATCGCCCGGGCCCTGGGCATGAGCGTCAGCGGGACCAAGCGGACCGTGGAGGCCATCGACGGGATCGAGACGGTCACGGACAACGACGGCCTCGCCGGCCTGCTGGGCACTGCAGACGCCGTCGTCAATACCCTGCCCGGCACGCCGTACACCGAGAAGCTCTTCAGCCGCGACGTCTTCGCCGCCATGAAGCCCGGAACGGTCTTCGTCAACGTGGGCCGCGGCACCGTGGTGGATGAAGAGGCGCTCCTGGAGGCCCTGGGCAACGGCCAGGTCTCCTATGCCTGCCTCGATGTCTTCGCCGTGGAGCCGCTGCCGCAGGACAGCCCGCTGTGGAACCATCCCAGGGTGATGGTGTCCCCGCACACCTCGGCGCTCAGTGCCGCCGAAAACCGGCTGATCACCGAACGCTTCTGCAGCAACCTGCGGACCTACCTCGACGGCGGCGAACTCCCCCACCTTGTGGACACGGTGCACTTCTACTGAGTCCACTCTTCCGCACTGCACAGCGCCGCAGCGCACACAGGGCGGCCCACCGGAAACGGTTGGGCCGCCCTTTGCGTGGGGCGAGGCCAGTTCCACCCGGCGACGCGGGTATTCGGGTGGCGCAGAAACGGCCGTGGCCCCTTCCTGGGTGGAAGGGGCCACGGCCTGTGCTGCGCGGACGGAGCGTCTGCTGCCCGGATACCGCCTAGTGCGCATCCTCCGTCAGGAGAAGGTCGCGTCCCACGGTCTCGGGCGTGAAGAAGGTGGTGACGAACGAGATCAGCGCCAGGACCAGCGAGTAGATGGCGAGCACCAGCCAGGAATGGTCCGTGGCGGCCAGCAGCGCGGCGCCGACCAGCGGGACCAGGCCGCCGGCCAGGACGGCGGAGAGCTCCCGGCTCATGGCCACGCCGGTGAAGCGGTACTGCGAGCCGAAGAGTTCAGGCAGCAGCGGGCACTGCGGGCCGAGCATGGACTGAACGCCGAGGGCGATGCCCACCACCATGACGATCCAGACCAGCGTGACATCGCCCAGCGTCACCAGGTAGAACGCCGGAAGCGCGATGAGCGCCTGGAACAGCGCGCCGTAGCGGTAGACCGGCACCCGGCCGAACCTGTCGGACAGCGCACCGAACGTGATCACCATGACGGCTGCGAAGCCCGCGGCGATGAGAAGGCCGACCGGACCGATGAACTTATCGCCGGGAAAAACGCCGTCCTTGGCCGCCAGGAACGCGATGAGCAGGGCGGAGTAGATCGAGGAATTGCCGTTTTCGCCCATCCGCAGGCCGATGCCGATCAGCACGTTCTTCTTCGAGTGCTTCCACAGCTGGCCGATGGGGTTCTTGACCACATTCTTGTGCTTTTCCAGTTCCTGGAAGACGGGCGTTTCCTTCAGCCGGAGCCGGATGAAGATGGCCACCACAACCAGGAGCACGCTGGCCAGGAAGGGCACCCGCCACAGCCAGCCCTCCAGGACTGCCTTGTCTGCCATGGCAATGAGCGCGAACGTTCCGGCGCCGAGCAGGGTTCCCAGCTGGATGCCGACGAACGGGAGCGAAGCGAAGAAGCCACGACGGCGGCGCGGCGCGACTTCGGAAATCAGCGTGGTGGCGCCGGCCTGTTCAGCGCCGGCACCCAGTCCCTGCAGGATGCGCAGCGTCACCAGAAGAACGGCGCCGAGCATGCCGGCCTGTTCGTACGTCGGCAGCAGGCCGATGGCGAAGCTGGCGGTCCCCATCAGTCCGATGGTGAGGATCAGGACCATCTTGCGGCCGAACCGGTCGCCGATGTAGCCGAAGACCATCCCGCCGAAGGGCCGGGCCGCGAAGCCCACACCGTACGTGGCGAAGGATGCAATCAGGGCCCCGTCCTCGCCGAGCGGCTTGAAGAACAGCGGGCCAAAGATCAGGGCGGAGGCCAGCCCGTAGATGTAGAAGTCGTAGTACTCCAGCGCGGAGCCCACAGAGCTGGCAAGCGTTGCCCGTCGCAGCTGTTCCGGATCGACGACGGCGCCGTCCGCTTCAGCGAGCGGTGTATTAGTACTGGTTGTCACAAGCACTCCCTCAAGAACACTCCAGACCCCCGTTGGTCTGGTGGGTGTGAGCAACCCCAAGGAGTCGATCACTATGCTGAACAGAGTACAGCATAGTGATCGCCTGGCCAATGAATAATCAGATTTATTCCGGGGCGTCCCAAAACGCCCCGCGGCGCCGGCCCCTAGCCCATGGGATTGCCGAGGGACCGGGCGAGGTCCTGGAGTTCCTTCACCATCATGGCGCCCTGCTCCTGCGAGTAAGTCGCCTTCAGCGCGGTGACCGAAAGGCCGAGGCTGGGCCCGTGTGCGCCCCGGGTCGGGACGGCGACGGCCAGGCACACGACGCCGGTGGTGGATTCCTCGTCCTCGAACGCATACCCCTGCTCCCGGATGAGCGTGAGCTGCGCCTTGAGCTCGGCACCCGTGCGCAGCGACTTCGGCGTCAGGACCGGAAGAGTCGCGTCGTCGGGAAACATCTCGTCGACGTCGTGGTCATGCAGCCGCGCGATCAGGGCCTTGCCCACGGCACAGAGGGACACAGGCATCTTGTCGCCGATATTGGACGTCAGGCGCACCGCCGGGTGCCCTTCGTAGCGGGCGAGGTAGATGACATTTGTTCCGTCCAGCATGGCGATCCGGACGGTCTCTCCCGAGAGTGTCGGGGCCTGTTCACAGAAGCGGTAGAACTCCTGGACCTCGTCGAGGCGGCTGAGGTAGGCAGCACCCAGCTCAACCAACTTCCGGCCGAGGGTGAACTCCGCGCCCTGGCGGCTGATAAGCCTCGCCTCCTCGAGCGCGAGCAGGAGGTTGGAGGTGGAGGACTTAGGGATTCCCAGTTCCCGGGACAGGTCACTGAGCGTGAGGCGTCCGGTCGCGGATGCCGCCAGGGCTTCCAGCACGGCGGCGGCACGGGTGACAGCCGGTGCGGGTGACGCGCTCCCCAATCCGTCGGAGGGTCGGGAAACTCGGGAATCGGCCATGATTCTCCTTCAGGTATCGCGCGCAAGTCGCCGCGCCACTCGTTCGAATGCCGTCCAGTCAGCTGAACACTAACCATCATAATGTCTGGCGCCTCGAACCGGGACCGGCAAAGCCCGTGCATCCATTGCTCCCCTGTCGGCGGGCCTCGTCAGGGACCGCCGGCCCCTTAGGCGGCAGACACCACGGGGTTCGTCAGCTCGCCGATGCCGGCAATGTGGCACGTGACGGTGTCGCCGGGGACGATCGGCGCACACTCGGCGGGGAATCCCGTCAGCACCAGGTCTCCCGGGTGAAGAGTCATGAAGGAAGTGAGATACGTGAGGATTTCCTCCACCTTCCAGCCAAGGTCGGCGGAGCTGGCTGCCTGGAGTTCCCGACCGTTGTGTTTGATGCCGATCGCCAGGTCGTCACCGTTCAGGTCCGTGACGATCCAGGGCCCCACGGGCGTGAACGTGTCCTGGCTCTTGGCGCTGATCCACAGCTCATCGGATTCCTGCAGATTCCTGGCGGAGACGTCATTTCCTATGGTGTAGCCCAGGACCGCGCCCATGGCGTTGCCGGGCGTCAGTCCGCGGGCCCTGCTCGCGATGACGAGGGTCAGTTCGGCCTCCGGCTCGACGCGCCCCACGCCCGGCCGGAGTTCAACCGCGTCCCCCGGGCCGACCACGCTGGTGGACGCCTTGTGGAAGGCCTGCGGCGGAAGCCCGCGACCGGCGGCACCGGTATTGTGCGCCATGCCCAGGACGTTGGCCGGGACACAGGGCGCGAGGAACGTGAACGACGCTTCCTCCACCGTCGCGCCGGCCTCCCAACCGCTGCGGGGCAGGCTGCCGGCATTGGCGGCAGAGCCCGGGAACGGAGAGGGTGTCACCGTCCACGCTCTGCCCGCCGCACTGCCAAAGTCCGCTGCGTCGTTGGCGACGAAGAAGTATTCGTCCGCGGCAGCCGGGGAAAGCGGGCGGACTCGGGCGATTCGGCGGGCACTCGTGGCGGTCATGAAAACATCCTAGGCGGCGGACTCCCGGGACCCGCGATTAGGCCATCGAGTGGCGTAATTCTGGCGCGCAGAAACACCGCCGGTGTTTCACATTTCCAAGCGTTCACGGTATATTCATTACAAGCCTTCCACCGCGGCATCCCCCAATAGTCGCGGTGGAAGGCTTTTCCAATGCCCGGGTGATACCACGGTCCGGGGTCCCCTTTTGAGCGGGTCGGGCCGGGCGATTGTTGCCCGCGCAGGCAGCCTACGCGGCGTCCGCAACGGCCCCCCGCATCCGCCAGCCCCACCGAGGCCGTCCCTGATCAGTTCCATGGTGGTCAGGGCAGATCCGCGGTTGCGGCCGAGCCTCGCCTGGACCTGCCAGACTTCGACATCCACGCGGCTCAGGCCCTTGGGCATCCGGCGCTCGGCCTCCCACCAGCTGACGCGCTCGAACCAACGCACAGGCTCGGCCCCGATCAACCATTCTCTGCCCCCGCGCACTACCGCCAGGGGCCGCCCGTCCGGGCCTGTTTTCACCATCACGTGCTCCATGCCCGTCACAGTAGGGCGGAGCCCTGACATTTTCGGGGCGCACACGGCGTTGGAGCCCCGGGTTCAGTCCTTAGCCGGCGGCGTGTACGGCCACGACGCGAGGCTGTCGCAAGCGGATGAAAACGTCTGCCGGCTGACGGTTCTTGCCCCTCAGCGTTATGCCGGAGATGCTGACTCCTTCCGGCAGAAGAAGGCTTTGGCGCACCACGCCGTGGGCACTCTTCGACCACGCCTGCCGGCTCAGCCCATATGTGGGGCTATCCCGCAGCCCGAGCGCCTCGGGATCGATGTCGTCGGCTCCCTGAAGCTCATAGGAAACGACGGCGAATCCTCCCTGGAGCCTGTTGGCCGATTCATACTCGAACTCAAACTCGACCAACCCCGCCTTGACCGCCGAATTCAACGGAAAAGTCATCGCCGTCTCCTCGGTCAGACGTAGAGGCGCCGCGCCTGGCGACGACAGCTCATGCGGCACTGGTTCGCCGCGGACTATGTCCTTGATGAGGCTCGGCCATTTCTCCGCAGCAATATCGGCCGCCCGCACAGCCGGAAGCCTGTCCAGCCGCGCCAGGGAGGCCGCAACGCGTTCGTGCGGGGTCTCGTTCAGTGTCGAGTCCTGATCGCTGTGACGGACTTGGAAGAACATGTGCTCCCGGGAGTCAAGGATGGTCGGCATCACCTGGTCCACACCGTGGTGCGGACCAGGCGTAACGATCGAGAGGCTGCGCTGACGCGGGTCGAACGCCGACACGAAGGCCATCCCCTGGGCGGACTTAGGGTGATAGAACTCCCGGAGGTTTACCAACTCATGTTCACCCTTGTAGGCCGTCAGGCCGAGCCCGAATGAGATGGCCATCCCCACGTGGTTCATGGTCCGGTACCGCCCAAGATGGGTCAGGTAGTCGGTGGCGAGCAGGTCGTCGTCGTCGAGGCGGAACCACGCGATCGGCTGGATGCCGGCGTCGGCGTCGAACTTGCTGGCGAGGTCCTGCTCAATCAGGGGACGCACTTCTTCAATGCCGGTTCCCCGGACGACGCCGTTCCATTCCACCGGCACCAGGAACGGGTACTCGGCTGCGGCCGCGAACAGGATTTCCTGATGCCGCTTCGGGAGCAACTCGGAATACATCACGAAATGTTTGTAATCATGGTTTTCCGCCATGACCGCAAGGGCGGGCACGGCCTTCGTGAAGAACATCTCAGCCCTTAGGTTGAGGCGCTGTTCAGAGAACAAGTACCGCATGTAGTCCTGCGGCGTCTTGAAGGCGCCGCTCCGCGACGTTTTCCAAGAGTGCGATCCGGGCGAGAAGAGGCTGTAGCGCGTGACGCCGTAGAACATGGCTTTCCCCAATAGTCTTTTCGATACTCAACAAATCACCTCACTGTACTCTGCAACGTTCGCGAGGACGAGGAAACCGCCCTTCACCGCCGTCACCAATGTCAGACATTTCCAGGCAGATGGCTACTTCGACGCGTGCTGGGCGCACAGGGCGCCCTGCAAAGGACCAAGGGCAACCCAAGATGGCTGAATCGAACGCTCAGATACTGGAGAAGGCGAAAGCCGTGGTGCTGGATTCGATCGTAAAGGGTGGCGTGTCGACCAATCAGTCGCAAGCTGTGCAGCGGCTCGCCAACGCCCTACTTGATGGGACCGTAGCACCGATCAGCGGCCCCAACGATTCGGCGCCGAAAGGCTCCTGATCGGGTCAACCGGACGCACAAAACCCCGCCGTTCCGGACCGCGTGGTCCGGAAGGGCGGGGTTTTCTGTGGTGGGTCCTACCGGGATCGAACCGATGACATCCACGGTGTAAACGTGGCGCTCTACCAGCTGAGCTAAAGACCCAAACCGCGGTATCCGCGCCTCAGCGCTTCAACCAACGAACAGCTACTGTACCGGATGTCACCGGCCAAGCGCCAATCGGCCCGGCCGTCGCTACAGGGGCGGCAGCTCGGCGGCGAGCCAGGTCAAAGCCCCGCTGACGCCTGCCTCCAGCTTGATGGTGGCGAGGCCGTCCCCGCGGGTCGGTCCCCTGTTGATGATGACCACGGCTTTGCCCTGCTTCGCCGCGTGGCGGACAAAACGCAGGCCGCTCATCACGGTGAGCGACGAGCCGGCCACCAGGAGCGCCCGGGCGGCGTCGACCATGGCGTACGAGCGCTCCACCCGGTCCTTGGGCACGTTTTCCCCGAAGTACACGAAGTCCGGTTTTAGGGTGCCGCCGCAGGCCGGACAACGGGCGACGATGAACGATCCAATCAGTTCGGTGTCCTCGACGGCGGCATCGGCGTCCGGCGCCATTTCAACCACCCCGGCCGCCTGTGCCCGTTCCAGGAATCCGGGGTTGAGTTCTTCCAGGACACCGGCCAGCATCCGGCGGCTGAACCTCCGGTGGCAGTCCAGGCACACCACCTGGTCGAACCGGCCGTGCAGGTCCACGACGTTGACGCTGCCGGCGTCCTCGTGGAGCCGGTCCACGTTTTGGGTGATGAGGCCGGTGAGAAGCCCCCGTTGCTCCAGCCGGGCTACAGCGACATGGCCATCGTTCGGATCCGCCCTGCGCAGATGTGACCAGCCGATGTGGTTGCGGGCCCAGTAGCGCTGCCGGTTTCCCGGCTCGCCGATGAATTCCTGGTAGGTCATGGGGGTCCGCGGCGCGGCGCCGGGCCCGCGGTAGTCCGGGATGCCTGAATCCGTACTCAGGCCGGCGCCTGTCAGCACGGCGAACTGCTCCCCGGACAGGAGTCCGTGGATGTCTTGCAGGGCCTCCAATTCGGTGCGCTGGAGTTCCGCGGCGCTCCCGGCGGCCGTAACCGGCGGGAGGCTGGCAAACCCGGTCATGCCGATTCCTGGCCGCCGCTGCCTCACCGGATCAGCTCCCGCCGAGTCCCGCGAGGGCCGCCCGGTATTCGGCGAAGTCGCGGGCCTGGCCGCGCGGATTCACCACGACGTAGCGGACGATTCCCGCCGCGTCGATGATGAAGGTGCCGCGCAGCGCCATGCCGCTGTCGGGGTCGAACACACCGTAAGCCGAGGCCACGGCGCCGTGCGGCCAGAAGTCGGCCAGCAGATCGAAGCCGTAGCCTTCCTTTTCGGCATAGGCACGCTGGGCGAATTTGCTGTCCACCGAGACTGCCAGCACGGCGGCGTCGGCATCCTCGAACAGTGCCAGGTTGTCCCGGATTTCGCAGAGTTCCCCGGTGCAGATCCCGGAGAAGGCAAACGGGTAGAAGACTATGGCGACGTTGCGGCCGCGGAAGTCCGCGAGGCGCACCGGTTCGCCGAATTGATTGGCGAGCTCGAAATCCGGTGCGGGATCGCCGACGCCGGGAACGGCACCGGGAACGGAACTCACGGCGGAGCCCGGCCCGGCGGCCTCGTGCTGGACCGCTTGGGTCACTTGTTCTTCCGCGTGACCAACCGGGTGGCGCTCCAGTCCTTCGAGACGCCGGCGGAGGTGGTGTAGTGGAGCCCTGCGGTGGGCGCGGCGTCCTGGATGTCCGCGGGCGAGACGTAGCCGTCCCGGCCGGACTTGGGAGTCAGGACCCAGACAACGCCGCCCTCGGTGAGAGTGGTCAGCGAATCGACCAGCGTGTCCACGAGGTCTCCGTCACCTGCCCGCCACCAGAGAATGGCGGCATCGACCACCTCGTGATCGTCCTCATCGAGAAGCTCAGAGCCCGTGAGATCTTCGATGTCGTCCCGCAAGTCGAAGTCGACATCGTCGTCATAACCGAATTCCTGAATCAGGTCCCCGTCTTTGAAACCCAGTTTCTCCGCCACATTTACCGAAGTGGCGGCGTCGGCCTCGCTCACGTGTTGCTCCTATGCTTTTTGAATTGCTTCATGTTTTCAATGGCACTAGTGATTTCCATTACTCCAAGCCAACACCCTTTGAGCTCTCGCTTCAAGCTGTTGGCACCGCGATCCGCCATATTCTGCGTCACACAGGCCGATCCGGAGGCTGCCGGGCAGCGCTTCGTCACACAACCAGTATGCCCGTGAAATACGGGGACGGGTCCATAGGGCGGCTACGCATCCATCAGCCTGCACGGCTAGAGTGGCTGATGACGACTACGCCTGCGCGGGCAACCGCCCGGCTAATACAGGCAGGCGTACCGTGATTGGACCTTGCCCGGCGCATACGACCGGGCTGATGTAACCGATATGTCGCACACGTCGCGTTCACGCCAGGCAGTCACCCTGCCCGGAGCTGAGGGTGCCGATAGATGCGCTCAAAGAGAGGTTGGACGTGGCTGCAGGAGAAGATACCTCCCATATCCTCAGCGGGTTGACAAACCAGCTGCCTGATCGTGATCCGGAAGAGACCGCCGAGTGGCTGGAGTCCCTGGATACCCTGATTCAGGAACAAGGCACCGAACGTGCCCAGTACATTATGCGCAGCCTGCTCCAGCGGGCCGGCGCGCAGTCCGTGGGTGTTCCGATGGTCACCACCACGGATTACGTCAACACCATCCCGGTCGACCAGGAAGCGGCATTCCCTGGCGATGAAGAGATCGAACGCAAATACCGTGCCTGGCTGCGCTGGAATGCCGCCGTGATGGTGCACCGGGCACAGCGGGCGGACATCGGCGTCGGCGGCCACATCTCCACCTACGCCGGCGCCGCGACCCTGTACGAGGTCGGCTTCAACCACTTCTTCCGCGGCAAGGACCACCCCGGCGGCGGCGACCAGGTCTTCTTCCAGGGCCACGCCTCCCCCGGCATGTACGCCCGCGCCTTCATGGAAGGCCGGCTCTCCGAGGAGGACCTGGACGGGTTCCGCCAGGAGAAGTCCAAGGAAGGGCACGCCCTGTCCTCCTATCCGCACCCGCGCCTGATGCCGGAGTTCTGGGAATTCCCGACCGTCTCGATGGGCATCGGCCCGATGAACGCCATCTACCAGGCCCAGTCCAACCGGTACCTGCACAACCGCGGCATCAAGGACACCTCGGACCAGCAGGTCTGGGCGTTCCTGGGCGACGGCGAAATGGACGAGCCCGAGTCCCGCGGCCTGCTGCAGCTGGCGGCCAACGACAAGCTCGATAACCTCAACTTCGTGATCAACTGCAACCTCCAGCGCCTCGACGGTCCGGTCCGCGGCAACGGCAAGATCATGCAGGAACTCGAAGCGTTCTTCCGCGGTGCCGGCTGGAACGTCATCAAGGTCGTCTGGGGCCGGGAGTGGGATGACCTGCTGGCCAAGGACGAGGACGGCTCGCTCGTGAAGATCATGAACGAGACCGTCGACGGGGACTACCAGACGTACAAGGCCGAGTCCGGCGCGTTCGTCCGCGAGCA
>NZ_KI914953.1:10270-18761 GCF_000520575.1 Arthrobacter sp. I3 | reverse complement strand
GCCCCCCGCGCCCGCGACTGGCGCGCCCCCCGCGCCCGCGGACCCGGACGCGTGGCTGCCGGAGTGGTTCGTGGGGCGTCCGCTCACCGCCGGCTGGGCGTGGGCAGGGTTCTGGGCGGTGCTGATCGTGGCCGACGAGTTCCTGGATCTGGCCGGCTGGTCCTGGTATGTGCTGGTTGGCCTCGCCGCCCTGCCGACGCTGCTGGCAAGCATCGCCCTTCTGCACGCCACCCCGCGCCGCTACCTGAAGCCGCGCCGGGACACGGTCCTGGGCCACTTCTTCGTCCGCTTCCTGGCCCTGATCGCCGCCTTCCTCGTGTGGGGCGTGTCCGTGGTCATGAGCGCCTCGATCTCAACCACCCTCCAGTCACTCGTCGGGGCGTCCGAACGCGAGGTCACCGCGGTGGGCTTCAACCTCCTGCTGGCCGCGATCCCGCTGGTGGTCTCCGTACTGTGGCTGGCCTTCATCATTCGCTGCGCCTGGTTCCTGCGGCGGCTCCGGGGTTGGAAACAAACGCCGGAACCGGGCGCCGTGCCCAAGAAGTTCCTGCGGGACAGGCCGCGGCTGAGGCGGGTGGTGGTGGGCCTGGCCCATCCCGGCCTGCTGCTCGTGGCGGGCCTGGGCACCTCCGTGCTCGCGTTCCTGCTGGGCGCCGTGGAACTGACCATTAATGTGCTGAAGTAGGATAACCGGGCTGCCGGGGCCAGGCGTACTGTTGACCTATGAGCTGCACTGAAGCGCGCATTCCCCAGGCGCGGATAGTTGGAACATCTCTTTCCGGAGCGCGGTCCCGATGACGCGCACGTGGCTGCGCTGGCTGCCTGCTGCCGCCGTTCCTGCCGTTATTGCCGCCGGCGCGCTGGCCGGATCCCTGCCCGCCAGCGCCGGGGATCCCCTGCCGCCCAAGACGCCGGAGCAGGTGCTGCAGTTGATTGCCCAGCACCGCGAGCCCGCCCTCTCCGGAACCCTGGAACAGTCTTCTGCGCTCGGGCTTCCCGAGCTGCCCAAGACCGGTGCCGGCTCGGCCCCGTCAGGTACGGCATGGCTCGAACTGCTGACGGGGCCGCACACCGCGCGGGTTTATCGCGACGGCCCGGACAACGCCCGCGTCCAGGTGATGGACCGGCTGGCCGAACGCAACGCTATCCGCCACGGCAACGACGTGTGGTTCTACAACTCCAAGGACAACACGGCCGCCCATGCCCAGCTCCCGGCCAACGACGCCGGTGACACAGGCCGTCACAGCGCCGGCAGCGACGTCACCGCCACCCCCGACCAGCTCGCCGCGATGCTACTGGCCAAGATCGAACCGGGCACCGACGTGGCGGTGGGAGCCGATGTCCAGGTAGCCGGCCGGCCCGCCTACAACCTGGTGCTGACACCAAAGTCCGATGCGACGCTGGTCGGGTCCATCGCAGTAGCCGTTGACGGCCAGACCGGTCTGCCGCTGGGCGTCGAGATCAAGGCTCGCGGACAGTCCGATCCCGCCTTCCGCGTCGCCTACACCAGCCTGACCCTCGGGGCCCCCGACGCGTCGGTCTTCACATTCACCCCGCCGCCGGGTGCCACGGTCGAGGAGATTCCGGTAAAGGAGCACAAGCACGGAAACGACGCCGGGAACGCGACGGCGCCGGCGGCCAAGGACCGCGCCGGCAAGCCGGCCGTCACTGGCTCCGGCTGGGACTCGGTTGTTGAGTTCCCGGCGGGAACGGCCGGCCCGGCGTCGGACGCCACGGCCCTGCTCGAACAGGCCACCGTCCCGGTCCAGGGCGGCCGGCTTTTGTCCACCGCGCTGGTGAACGTGTTGGTGCTCGACGACGGCCGGGTCGTCGCCGGCTCCGTGCCACCGGGGCGGCTCCAGGCCGCTGCCGCACAGAAGTGATGTCCGGCGCGGTATCCGGTGGCCGACGGTTGCTCCCTGACCATCCGGTGACGGCCGCGTGAGCGCCGCCGGGCCGGCGGCCGAGCTGAGCATTGAGACCACGGGCCTGACCAAACGGTTCGGCCAGCAGATGGCTGTCGACGGCGTCGACCTGGCCGTGCCGAAAGGCGCGGTCTTTGGTTTCCTGGGCCCGAACGGTTCGGGGAAGACCACCACCATCAGGCTCCTGCTCGGCCTGGCCACGGCCACGGGAGGCTCCATGCGCGTGCTGGGCGAGGAGATGCCCGGCAAACTCAATGACGTGCTGCCCCGGGTCGGGGCGCTGGTGGAAGGACCGGCGTTCTACCCCTTCCTCTCCGGCGCCGCCAATCTGCGCCGCATGGACGCCGCGGACCCCTATGGTTCGGGCGCGACGCGGCGTGCCCGCGTCCACTCGGCCCTGGAACGGGTGGGTTTGACGCACGCCGCGGACAAGCTGGTCCGGGCCTACTCGCTGGGGATGAAGCAGCGGCTGGGGATCGCCAACGCCCTGCTCGCCCCGCGGGAACTGCTGGTGCTGGACGAGCCCACCAACGGGCTGGATCCGCAGGGCACCCGTGAGGTGCGGAGCCTGGTGCGATCGCTCGCGGCCGACGGCGCCACGGTGTTCGTCTCCAGCCACCTGCTGGCCGAGGTCGAGCAGATCTGCACCCATGCGGCCATCATGAGCGCTGGCCGGCTGGTGGCGCAGGGAACCCTGACGGAACTGCGCGGGGCCGGCCAGGCAAGGATCCGCGTGTTGACCCCGGACCCGGGTACCGCGGCGCAGGTGCTGGCCGGCCTCGGCCTGACCGCGACCCTGGGCACCGACGGCCGTACTCCCGGTGGCGCTGGTTCCGGTGCCGCCGGCTCCGGGACCGACGCGGCCCTGTTCGCGTCACTGCCTGGGGCTCCGGCTCCGGCTGGGGCTCCGGCAGCCCGGGAAGACGGAGGATCATCCCGGTCCGTGGAGCGGGCGGCCGTGCAGCCGGAAGCCGTGGTGGCGGCCCTCGTGGCGGCGGGGGTCCGGGTCCGCGGCTTCGCGACCGAACAGGCCAGCCTTGAGGACCGGTTTGTGGCATTGACGGGGGAGGGGTTCGACGTTGTCCAGTAACAGCTCATCCGCGGGCGATCCGGCAGCCGGCCCGTCAGTTGCCCCGGCGCCGGGACACAGCGAAGCGGCCGCAGGCGCTGGCGGGGACAGCGGGGCCGGCGCTGCGCCGGTCCGGCGCGGGTCCCTGACCGGTGACCTGCTGGCGTCCGAGCTCGGGGTGCTGTTCCGCCGCCGCAGGACGTGGGCCATGTTGTGCGCGCTGGCGGCCATCCCGATTCTGATCGCGGTGGCGGTGCGGGTCTCCTCGGCCGTGCCGGCAGGCCGCGGGCCGGCCTTCCTGGATCGGATCGCCCAGAACGGCCTGTTCGTGGGCGTCACGGCAATGGTGGTCTCCGTTCCGCTGTTCCTGCCCCTTACCGTCGGCGTCGTGGCCGGAGACACGATCGCCGGGGAGGCTGGACAGGGGACCCTGAGGTACCTGCTGGTGGCTCCCGCCGGGCGGATCCGCCTGCTGATCGTCAAATATGCCGGGGCGGCCGTGTTCGTGATCGTTGCCCCGCTCGTGATTGCCCTGACCGGGGCCGGAATCGGCGCGGCGCTCTTCCCCGTGGGGCCGGTGACCCTGCTCTCCGGCGACACGATCGGCACCGGCGAGGCCATGGTCCGGCTCCTGCTGATCGCCGCCTACCTGGCGGTTTCGCTGCTGGGGTTGTCGGCGATCGGGCTGTTCATCTCCACCCTGACCGATGTTCCGGTGGGGGCCATGGCGGCCACCGTGGTGCTCTCGGTCGTCGCGCAGGTCCTGGACGCGCTGCCGCAACTCGAGTGGCTGCATCCCTGGCTTTTCAGCCACTACTGGCTGGACTTTGGCGATCTGCTCCGGCAGCCGGTTTCCTGGGATTCCTTGGCCGCCAATGCCCTCCTCCAGGGCGGCTACGTCGCCGTCTTCAGCGCGCTGGCCTACGGCAGGTTCATCACCAAGGACGTGCTCTCCTAGCCAGTCTCAGTAACGGGCCGCGTAGCCGTACAGCTGCATCCCGGACATGGCGGCAACATCGGTCACGGTAATGCCGGCGTCGGGGTTCAGCGCCTGGACCACGCGGCCGCCGCCGAGGTAGATGGCCACGTGGTAGAAGCCCGGGGCCGAACCCCAGACGAACAGATCGCCCGGACGCGCCTGGGAGAGCGGGACATGGACCGGGGCCTGGGCGAACTGCTGGGAGGCAGTGCGGGGCAGGTACTTCCCTGCCGCGGCGAACGCATTCTGCACCAGGCCCGAGCAGTCAAACCCATAGCTCCCGGTTCCGCCGTACTGGTAGAAGAATGGCGATCCGGTCTTGCCGAGCGCCACCGAAATCGCGGTCTGGTTTGACCCGCCAGAAATCGGCGCCGGAACCGGAACAGGTACTGGCGCCGGAACCGGGGCAGGAATCGGTGCGGGGACCGGAGCAGGTACTGGCGCGGGATCCGGCCCGGATGCCGGCGCGGGTGCGGGCGCTGGTGCTGGTGCCGGTGCCGGTGCGGGTGCGGGCGCTGCAGCGGGGGCCGGCACGTCGGCGGGAGCCGGAGCGGCTGGCTGTCCTGCGGCCGAATCGTCCCGTCCCGGAGCTGTTGGTGCCGGCTGTGAACCCGTGCCAGGCTGCGGCGCGGGGCCCGCCGCTGCGGTCAGTGCTGCGAGCCGAGCCTGCTGGCGCTGGCGGTCGAGGGCGTCCACCCGGGCCGATTCCAGCGCCGCGGTGGTGTTTCTCAGGCTTGCCAGCTGGTCCACGAGCGCGCTGCGCTGCGCTTTGGCATCGGCCACGACCTGGCGCTGGGCTGCGGCGGCGCGGTCGGCGTCGGCCTTGCGGTCCGCGGCAGTCGCGGCGGCCTCGTCGGCGGCGCGGTTGGCGTCCGCTGCGGCTTCGGTCAGGGACTGCGCGGCCGTGGCCGCGTTTTCCGCGGACTCGAAGGCCCGCGCGCGTCCGGCCGTTACAGCCTCCAGCGTGGCGGCATCCTCCAGGGCCCGCCCGGAGCCGCTGACAAAGCTGCTGAGGGCCGGGTTCAGGCCGCCGTTGCGGTACAGGTCACCGGCCAGCTGGCCCAGCTGTTTGCGGGTTTTGGCCTGTTCTGCCCCGGCGGCGGCAGCCCTGGCGGCCGCCACAGCCGCCGCGTCACGGCGTGTGGCCAGCTCCACGAGGGCCTCGCCGTACGCGTTATTTGCTTGCAGGGATGCTGCGAGGCTGGTTTCCTGGCCGGCCGATGCGTCGGCCAAAAGCCCGTCGATCCTGGTGACCTCTGCCGCCGTCGAGCTCGCACTGGACTTGGCGGCAGCGATCTCTTCCGGTGAGGGGATCTCCGGCGACGCCGGAACCCGGCCGGCAGTCTCCAGCGGCGGGCGCCCCTGCGCAGAAAGCTGCGAAGAAATCAGCGCGGAGGTCAGCGGCGCGGCCTGGGCCGGGAGCGCGAGGGTTCCGAGGAGGACGACGGCGGTGCAGAGCACAGCCGTCTTGCGGCCGGATCGGATCCAACTCATGGGCAACCTCGCTGAAGTCTCAGGCTGGAGTGAGCGAGGTCGGATTTGGCGCGTGAAAGCCCTCTGCGGATCACCCAGCAGGCATGAGGCTACGTGCCAAAGGCTACTTTGGCAACACGAGTCACATGAATAACATAAACAACACGAGTGTCATTTGGCCACGTCCGTGACGGGTGTGTCCTGCCGACGGTCAGGCGTGCTGGTGGGCCTCGTGCTCTGAATGCGTGGTGGGCTCGAGCTGGAACGTGCAGTGTTCGGTGTCGAAATGGGATCCAAGGCAGCTGGTCAGTTTGTCCAGGACCCGGTCGGCGCCCTTGGCGCCGAGCGCTGAGTCTTCCACCACCACGTGGGCGGAGAAGACGGGGACACCGGAGGTAATGGTCCAGATGTGGATGTCGTGGACGGATACCACGCCGTCCACCGCCAGGATGTGGTCGCGGATCATCTGAACGTCCACGCCCTTGGGCGTGGCCTCAAGGAGCACGTCGACGACGTCGCGCAGCAGGTGCCAGGCCCGGGGCAGGATCATGAGGGCGATGAGGATCGAGGCAATGGTGTCGGCCGCCTGGAACCCGGTGACCATGATGACCACCGCCGCCGCGATGACGGCAAAGGACCCCAGCAGATCCCCCAGGACTTCGAGGTAGGCCCCGCGGACGTTCAGGCTTTCCTTCTGGGCGCCGCGCAGGATCAGCAGGGAGACCAGGTTGGCGACGGCGCCGAGGACCGCCGCCGCGAGCATGACATCGGTGTGGACCTCGGGGGTGGTGCCGAGCCTGCGGATGGCCTCGGTGAAGATGACCACCGAGATGACGATCAGGACCAGTGCGTTCGCCAGCGCCGCCAGAACTTCGGCGCGCTGGTAACCGTAGGTGCGCAGATCGCTGGCGGGCCGGGTGGCGATCCATGCGGCCAGCAGGGCGATGAAGACGCCGGCTGCGTCCGAGAGCATGTGTCCGGCATCGGCGAGCAGGGCCAGGGAGCCGGAGACCACCGCACCGATCGTCTGCACGAGCACCACGGCGAGCGTGATGGCCAGGACGGCGACCAGGCGCTTGCGGTGCTTGCCGGTGGCGGTCAGGCCGTGCGAGTGGCTGTGGTCGTGTCCCATGCCTACAAGGCTATCCCCAGCCGAGCTCGTGCAGGCGCGCGTCGCTGATGCCGAAGTGGTGGGCGATCTCGTGCACCACGGTGACGGTGACTTCCTCGATCACGTCCTCCCGGGAGGTGCAGATGTCCAGGATGGGTTGGCGGAAAATGGTGATCCGGTCCGGCAGCGAGCCGGCGTCCCACCAGGAGTCCCGCTCGGTCAGGGGCACCCCCTCATAGAGCCCCAGCAGCACGGTGTCCGGATCCTCCCCGGGCTGCGGGGTGTAGTCGTCCTCGATGAAGATCGCGACATTGCTCATGGTCTTTGCCAGATCCGGCGGGATCCGGTCGAGGGCATCACTCACGGCAGCCTCGAAATCGGCCTCGGACATCGGAAAGGGGGCGTCGTCCGGGCCGTCACCATCGTCCCCGCCGGCATTGCCGTCCCCGCCGTTCGGAACGATCGGCAGGCCGGGCGGGAGGGAGGAGGGCATAGGCAAACTCTAGCGGGACCGGCGCCGGGTCAGCCCCACGCCCACAAGGCAGATCACGCCGCCCACCAGGCCCCAGATGGTCGGAATCTCGCCCAGAACCAGCCAGGAGATCAGGATTGTGGTGCCCGGGACCAGGTAGGTGGTGGCCGCGAGGCGTCCCGCATCAATCATCGAGAGCGCATAGGCCCAGGTGGTGAATGCGATCGCAGTGGGGAAGATGCCCAGATAGACCAGGCCCAGGGTGGCCGGCAGGGGAGCGGCCTGCAGCTCGGTGACCAACTGGCCGCTGAAGGGCAGGCAGCACAGGGCGCCCACCATGATGCCGAACCAGGTGGCCTGGGCGGCCGGGAACTTGCGGAGCACCGGTTTTTGCACGATCACGCTCACGGCCGCCAGCGCGGCCGCAAGCAGGCAAAGCAGGACGCCGGCCACGTCCGCCGTCGACCGCTGGCCGGAACCAAGCGCAATCACGGCCACGCCGCCGAACGCGATCAGGCTGCCGATGATGAGCCAGCGCGGGAACCCTTCCTTCAGGATCACACCGGCCATGACGGCGACCAGGATGGGGTTGACGTTGATCAGCAGGGCGGCCGTGCCGGCGTCGAGCATGTGTTCGGCGGCGTTCAGGGCCACGTTGTAGCCTCCGAACCACATGACGCCATAGGCCAGGATGGGCCACCACTCGCGGCCGCGGGGCAGGCCCCTGAGCTTGGGCACCACCAGCAGGCCCAGCACGACGGCGGCAACGGCCAGCCGGCCGAGCGTCAGGGAGCCAGGGGAGAAGCTCGGGCCTACAGCGCGGATGCCCACGAAGGCGGAGGCCCACAGGACCACGGTGACGACGACGGCGCCGATGCCGAGCCTGCTGATCGTGGCCGGCTGTGCGGGAGGGGGCGGCGCGGGTTGCGGGGCGGGTGCGGGGGCAGCGTGCGGAGACCCTTCGTGGGGGCCTGCGGACGGAGTGGGGCCGGATGCGGCGGTTGTTGCCATGCTGCCAATGTAGCCGTTCCCGCCTCCTCCCGGCTGGCGGGAATCGGTCACGTCTAGTCGAGATCCTGCCAACATCCCGTATGGCCTCAGCGCAGGACGCGCGCCGCCGTCCGGACAGCGGCCGCGACGTCGTTCAGCGCCGCCGAGCCGCGCCGCCACTGCTGCCAGTAGAGGGCAACGTCCACGTGCGCCCGTGGGGCGAGGGCCTCGAGCCTGCCGGCCAACAGGTCCTCGCCGATTTCGATCTCGGGCATCATGCCCCAGCCCATGCCCCAGCGGATGGCATCGCCAAACTCCTGGGCGGCCGGCACATAGTGGCGCGGCGGCTGCAGGGAGGCCCGGCTGACCCGGCGCAGCCAGCGGTCCTGCAGGTCGTCCTTGCGGTCGAAGACCACAACGGGAGCCGCGGCGAGCGTCGCGCCGGTCGCACCCGCCCCAAACCAGCGGCGGC